>NZ_JBHUAD010000236.1:0-5936 GCF_042789955.1 Oerskovia sp. NPDC056781 | reverse complement strand
GAGACAGCCCTCCGGGAGGTGACCGGGAGGGCCGTCGGGCGGGGCAGGGTCTCGCGTTCCCTGGTGTTCCCCGCGTCTTCCTGGGTGTATCGCCGTGGCGAGCGGATCGCGTCGCCGAACCGGGATCAGACCAACCAGGAGTTCTTGCGGACGAGCGGCAGGCTCTTCCACTGTCGGCCGAGGCCGAGGGTGTCACCGGCGCCGATCATGGCCAGCGAGATGATCGCGAGGGCCTCGACGACGTGGCTGTCGATGATCGGGTTGGTGGTCAGGGGCAGCGAGGCCAGGTACATGAAGCCGAGGAGGACGGTCCCGGCGGTCGCCGCGATCCGCATCCCGATCCCGAGCATCAGGGCGAGCCCGATGCCGAGGAGGCCTGCCATGAAGAGCCAGTCGGCCCAGGCGGCACCGGCCATCCCGTTGAAGAAGCCGGCGAACGGTCCCTGGACGCCACCGAGGAAGCCGGCCGTGGGGCTTCCTCCGTTGATCCAGGCACGCTCCGAGGGGGTCGAGAACCCGAGCCCGAAGGTCTTGTCGAGGAAGGCCCACACGAAGTAGAAGCCCATGACGATCCGGAAGATCCCCAGGACGACCTGGGTCGGGAGGGTTCCGCGGACCGCGAGGCTCGCGGTCGTGGTGGCTCCCGTGACCTCGTGGGGGACGGCACGTACTGCTCGGGCCGAGCGGGCCGAGCCGGCCGGACGTTCGATCGTTGCACTCATGTCGTCTGTCTTCCTCTCCAGGACCGGATCCCCATCCGGTGCGTTGACTCCATTCCACCGGAGCGGGAGGGCTCGGACCTGGGGCGAAGGTCGAGGAACGCGGGGGACCTAGGTCCTCCCGTGCCGGGACCAGCGGTGCGTCAGTCGAACGCGGGATACCCGCCCGACGGCGTGGGTCCCCACTCGCGCTCGGCCCACGCGACGGCGTCGGACAGGACGGTCGCGATGCTCGGGGTGACGTCGCGCAGGTGCTCGGCCCCCCAGCGCCAGCGGGAGGTCACCAGCTGCCGGTACGACGGCGACCTCCCCTCGGGTCCGACGCGTGGGCGGTCCGCGACCGCGCCGTCGAGGAGCCAGCCCGTCATGGCGAGGATCCAGCCGGCGCACGCGAGCTGGACGTCGCGGGTCCATGCCGGCTCGACGACGGCGTCGGGCCGGTGCCTGCGCAGGCCCGCGGTGAACGCGGCGAGGAGGCCGTCGGTCAGGCCGGGAGGCGGGTCGAACACGCACCAGCACGTCGAGAACGGCATGAGCGTGTACGCGGCGTCGAGCGCGGGGTGGTGGACGTTCGTGTCCTCCAGGTCGAGGAACACCCACCCGGCCGGGGTGCGGACGGCGTTGTCGGGGCACGTGTCGCCGGGCGAGACGACGGCGGAGCTCCCCGCCGCGCGCAGGCTCGCGACCGCCTCGAGGTCGTCGTGCACGAACGCGAGCATCGCGTCGAGCGGCTCGCGCGCCAGACCCGTGGGGGTGGGCAGGGCGTCGACGAGCCGGTGCACCCCGGCGCGGGCGTCCGCGTCGAGGTCCCACCCCTTGACGACGCCGCGCGCCGCGAGCTCGGCCGAGAACCGTTCGACGTGCCGCCCGGACGCACCCGCGAGCTCGCCGAGCGCGGTCGCCCAGTCGTGCGCGCCCTGCCAGGCGGCGTCGCGGTCGCTGCCGAGCAGGAGGTCGGCGAGCGTGGGGCCGTCGCCGACGTCGCTCATGACGATCAGGCGGTGCGCCTCGTCGACGGCCAGCAGGACGGGGGTGTGGTCGAGGGTCAGGAGCCCTGCGGCCTCGTGCTCGAACGGGAGGCCGTGCGCACCCGGGCCGTCCAGGAAGCGCTTGACCACGACCGTGCTGCCCGGTGCGTGCGCCGCGGCACGGGTCGTGTCGAGGCGGTCGTCCGTCAGCCCGGCGACGACGCGGGCACGGACGACGAGCGACCGCGTCGACCCGCCGAGGGCCTCGGGCTCGGCGAGCGCGGCGCCGAGGGCGATGCCGGCGAGCGCGAGGGTCTCGTCGAGGTCGGGCACGAGGGCTCGCGTGGTCTGCGCGGGCGGCGATGCAGGCGCAGGCGTCGGGGCGGCGGAAGGCATGCCTCAGTCTGCCCGCCGGGCGACGCGTCGGTCCACGGTTCGAGCGGGGGAGACGTCTTCAGGGCCGCGCTGCTCGTCGCGCGACGAGCACGGACGTCCCTGCCGCGACGAGGAGCAGGGCCATCCACACCGTGGCCAGGGAGTCGGAGCCGGTGGTCGCGAGGCCGGAGGCACGTGCGCCCGTGCTCGTCCTGCCGTCACCGGGTGCCGCCGACGCGGCGACGGTGACCTGCGCACGGGCCGTGTCGTCGCCGGGGTCGTCGTCGGGGGTGCTGGCGGAGACGGACGCGACGAGGGGGAGCGTGGTGCCCGGCGGCGTCGTCGCGTCCACACGGAGCGAGACAGGGACGAGGAGCTGGTCGCCGGGGGCGACGGTCCCTGCCTCGCACGTGATGACCGGGCCCGACGCGGGGCACGCGGCAGCGAGCTCGATCACGGCCGCTCCCGGGGTGCCCGTCCCGCCGGCGTTGAGGAACGTCGTGCCGGGGGGCGCGTGGGTCACGACGACGACGCCTGTCATCGGTGCGTCGCCGCTGTTGGTCACGGCGATGACGGGATCGAGCCGGGCTCCCGCGACGACGGTGGCCGGCGCCTCGAGGGAGATCGCGAGGTTGCCGGGGGCGGGACCGACGACAGGCAGCGAGGTCGCGGTCGCGGAGTTGTCGGACCGGTCGGGGTCGTGGGCCGAGGTCGTGACCGTGGCGGTGTTCGTGATCGTCGTCCCGGCGAGGGCAGGGTCCTCGACGCGCAGGACGACCGCCCCGGTCCAGGTCTGGTCGGCGGTGAGCGTCCCCAGGGAGCACGTGGTCCGGGCGGTGTCGGCGGTGCACTCGTCGGGGCCGGAGACGTAGCTCGTACCCGGGGGCAGCGCGTCGGTGACCTCGACGTCGGTCGCGTCGGCCGGCCCGGTGTTGGTCACCGTCAGGGGCCACGTCGTCTCGCCACCGACCTGCGGGGGCTCTGTCGGTGCCGTCTTGGCGATCTGCACGTCCGCGACGTCCGCGGCGTCCGTGGTGGGACCGGCGAAGGCGCTCGCGGAGTTGTCGTCGTAGTTCGGGTCCCGCTGAGGGCTGTAGGCGGTCGCGTCGTTGGTGAGGGCCGTGCCCACGGGGGTGTCGGGCAGGACCTGGGTCCAGGCCCGGACGGTGACGGAGTCGCCCGAGGCCAAGGCGCCGAGGGAACATTGTCCCCAGGACGTGCACGTCACGCCGTCCACGCGGTCGAGCGTGAGGTGAGGACCGGGGTACTCGTAGAGAGTGACGGTGTCAGCAGCGTCGGGGCCGATGTTGGACACGGTGACGTCCCACGCGATCAGGTCGCCCGCGACGATCACGTCCGTGCCGACGAGCGACTTCGTGACGGAGATGTCGGTGGTCCGGGGTGGGAACGGGGTCACGCCGGCCAGGCTCACGACGGTCGAGTCGAGGGTGTACGCCTTGGGCCCGTCCGGCCCGGTGGCGGAGAAGTGAACCCAGGTGCGCGCGCTCGTCCTGGGGGTCGAGGCGTTGTCGGTGTACTTGTAGCTGAGGGTGCAGGTCCCGCCCACGGGGATCGGGGAGGCGCACGTGCCGAGGTCGAGCGTGAAGTCGGGGCCTTCACCGCCGGTGTCGAGCGCGGACAGCGGGACCCTCGCGAGGTTGGTGAACGTCACGGTCTGCGGCGCACCGGTCGTGCCAGGGACGGCGACGAAGCCCAGGGAGTCCGGATCCCAGGACAGCGTGTGGACGACAGCCTGGTAGGAGACGGGCTGGTCCGTCGTCGCGGGTCCTGCCGCCCCTGTCGCGTTCCACGTGCGCCCGCCTGAGACGGAGCTGGACGGGCTGAGGATCGTGCTCGGGTCGAACGTCACCGTGATGACGCACTCCTGGCCGGCGGCCAGGGTGACGGTACCGTCGACGCCCGACAGACCCGGGCAGGCATCACCGCTGACCTCACCCCACGGCTCGTCGGGCCCGGGCGTGTACCACCCGTCCGTCGAGAGCGTGGTGTCCTGCACCGCGGTCAGGCTGTAGGACAGCGTGACGTCCGGGTCACCGAACCGCAGGTCCTGCCCGAAGTCCAGCGTCGTCTCGGACACCGTCACGTAGTCGCTGAACTCGGCCGCGGAGGCCGGGGGTGCGAGCGCCACGGCCCCGCCGAGGCTCAGCAGGAAGACCAGGCCCGCCGCAGTCGGCCCGCGCGTCGGAAGGGTGCTCATCCTGCCCCCCGGGATCGTCTCTGCGTCGATGGAGAAGCTTCACCCATGGTGGCACCCGGTCACCCGACGCGCTCTCCGGGTGATCGAGCTCGTCCCGACGACCCGCCCGGTGGCGCCGAGAGATGGTCGTGCCTGCGCCACCGCTGGCGGCCGTCAGGACGTCGCGCCCTCGACGTCCTGCGAGAACTTCTCGACCTCGCCGCGCAGGTCGTCGAGCGAGCTGCTCACGGCCTCGTCGGCCGACTTCACGGCCTCGGACGCCGACTGGAGCTGTGCTGACGCCTCGTCGAGCCGCGCCCGGGCGTCCGCGACGCGCTGCTCGGCCTGCGCCTTGGTGTCCTCGGTCGCGGTGGCCGCCTCGTCGAGGGCGGTCCGGAGGTCCTCCGACGCCGTCCTGGCCGCGGTCACGGCCTCCTCGACCTGTGCTCTCTGGTCCGCGGGCAGCGAGCCGAGCGAGTCGACGAGCGACTGGACGTCGCCGCCGATGGCCTCGGCCTGCGCCTTGGCGTCGTCGAGGAGCTGGTCGAGCTGGTCGCTCGAGATGGAGATCTCGGGGATCGTGATGCTGCCGTCCTCGCCGCACGCGCCGAGCACGGACGTGGACAGGACGAGCGCGAGACCGACGGCGGCGCTCCGGCGGGTGCGTCGGGCGCTTGCGGTGTGCTGCGTTGCGTGGGTGTCCATCTCTCCATTGTGCAGACCTCCGATGAGAAGTCACCCATGAAGTTCCCAGACAAGGGGTGGCGCGCACGACCAAACTCCCTCAGGCTGGAGTCTGGTCGTGTTCGCCGATACCCTCGCACGGTCGAACGTCGCAGAACGGACATGGGAGTCTCGTGGTGACCTTGCCGACGCACCGGGTGCGTTCCAGCGGCCCAGGGGGCCGGCACGGCGCGTCCCGCGCCGAGCCCGCCGCCAGCGGAGTGCCCGCTGCCGACGCCGCTCCCGTCGCGCTCGACCAGGCGACAGAGCCCGTCCGTCCCCCGACCGAGCCGGGTCATCACGTCGACGCCCGTCACGTGCGGCGCCCGGCGCGGGCGGTTCCCATGATCCTCTCGTCGACGCTGGTCCTCGGGTCGGTCATGACGGTCGGCTTCGTCGGGTCCTCGATCACGCACCGCGAGTCGTGGTCGGTGCAGTACGCGGCGGAGGAGCCCGTGGCCGGTGCTGCGTTCGGCGTGCAGCCACCGGCCTACGAGCCGCCCGGCGAGGACGTCCAGCTCGACCGCGTGGTCAAGATGCTCGACCGGTCGGACGAGGTGATCGGCGCTGACGCCGCGGTCTCGGAGACCGTGCTGCAGGCGCGCTCCGAGCTCGGCATGCTGCTCGCGACCTATCAGGCCCAGCAGGCTGCGGTCGGCGGAGGTGCGCGGGGCTCGGTCGACGCCCCCGGGCCCGTCGCGCCCGGTGCCCTGCCCGGTGAGGGTCTCGCGACGCCGCCCGCGGCGCCGGACCCCCTGACCCCGACGACGCCGGACGCCCCAGCTGTTCCGGGTGGGCCCGGCGCGCCGGGCGTCGTCGACGGGCAGGCGCCGACCGCGCCACCGGCGACCGGTACGCCCTCGACCGTCGTGCCGGTGGGCCCCGGGGTCGCGGCCGCCGCCAACCCGGTGGGCCCCGGGGTCGCGGCCGCCGCCAACCCGGTGGTCCCACCGC
>NZ_JBHUAD010000235.1:0-5942 GCF_042789955.1 Oerskovia sp. NPDC056781 | reverse complement strand
GGCGTACCCTGTTCTTCTCGGGCACGCACCGGGCCAGCTGCGCCGATCGCGGGCGCGCCGCCCCACCTGCACCGCCAGGGCCGACCGATCGACGACGATGGAGACCATGACCACGCCCACCCAGTCCGTCGCCGGGCGACGGGCACCCCGCACGGTCGAGGAGCCCGCCCGCGGTCCTCGCCGTCCCCTCGAAGCCCCGCGGCGCTGGATCTCCGGCGTGGTCGCCGCGCTCCAGGCGCTCGCCCTCTCGCTGGCCGTGGTGATCCTGCCGGCGGTCGCGGCGTTCCTCGCGTCCTCCGCAGGTCCGGGCGACGGCGACGCCGGGGGCTGGGGCCAGTCCGTGTCGGTCGCCGCCGGGTTCTGGCTCCTGGCGCACGGGGTCCCGCTCGCCGCGGCGGGAACCTCGATCACGATGGTGCCGCTCGGCCTCACGTTCCTGGTCGCGTTCACCTGCTTCGCGTCGGCCCGCCGCTCCGCGCACACCGCGACGTCGTCGTGGGCCGTCGGGGTCGGGGTCTACGCGGTCGCCACGCTCGTCATCGCGCTGCTCGCGGGATCGGCACCGGGGTGGGACGTCCTGTTCGCGCTGCTGGGGGGTGCGGTCGTCGCAGCGATCGGCCTCGGCGCCGGGATCCTGTCGCGTCCCGACGCCCCGAGGATCGGCGACCTGACCTCGGCCCTCGACCCGTACGTCCCGCCCGTCGTGCGGCTCGGGGCCCGCGCGGGCCTGCTGGGCCTGGCGCTGCTGGTCGGGTTGTCGAGCATCGTGGTCGGCGCCTGGGTCGTCGCCGGTCGAGCGACGTCGGGGGACATCGTCGTCGGACTCGCGCCGGGTCTGCTCGGGGGACTGATCCTGGCCGTCTCGCAGCTCGCGGTCGTGCCGAACCTCGTGCTCTGGGTGAGCTCCTGGATCGCCGGACCCGGCTTCGTGGTGGGCGAGGGGAGCAGCTTCACGACGAGTGCCTCCGAGCCCGGCGCGCTGCCCGCCGTCCCGATCCTCGGCGCCCTGCCCGGCCCCGAGTGGACGACGGTCCTCGCCTCGTTCGCCCCCGTGCTCGTCGTGGTCATGGGCGTCGTGGCCGGGATGTTCGTGTGGCGCCGGTGCGGGCGGCACGACGCCAGCTGGACGGACCTCGGGCTCGCGCTCGTGGGCGTCGCCCTGACCGCGGGCCTGCTCGTGATGGTGCTGCAGGTCCTGGCGGGCGGCGCCGTCGGACCCGGGCGCATGGCCCAGGTGGGCGCGCCGCCGTTGGTCGCCGGCGGTGTCGTCGCCGCGGAGATCGCCGGAGGCGCGGCGCTCGCCCTGGCGTGGGGCAAGGCCGCGGTCACCGAGCGGGTGCGTCACCGTCACGACGACACCGCGCCTGACGGCACCTCGACCGACGACGCAGCCGCGCCCGTCGACTGACCTCCCCGAGGGCGGGGGACCGTTCCCGGGGACCGGCCGGCCCTACCGGCCCAGCCGGTCCTTGGTCCACTCCTCGCGCGCCTGCTCGTACTGCACGGCGCACTCCTGCTGCGCGGCGACCGTGATGGCGCCGTCGAGGCACTGCTGGTTGTCGAGCTCGACGTCCCACATCGCCACGCCGCCGAGCATCGACAGCGACATGGTCGCGGTCAGCCCCAGTCCGACGGCCACCGCGGGCAGCAGCGCCCCGCCGAGGCGGGCGCGCCACACCGCGCGCATCGCGCGGACCCCGAACACGATGGTCACGACCGCGAAGAAGAGGCTCGAGAGCCGCCACGGGAAGGCGAGCGAGCTCGTGACGAGCGTGACGAGCATGAGCAGCCCGAAGTGCAGCACCTGTCGCGTGGTCGCGCGCAGAGTGTCGGGGTCGACGGGCACGGGAGGCTCGCCCGGTGCGGGTGGACCGCCGCCGGGGCGGCCTGGGCGGACCTGACCGGGAGGGACGTCGTGGGCGGGGGGAGCAGGAGGCCCCTGCACCGGGGGAGGGGTGGGCTTCCGCGCCTCGTCGGTCGGCTGGTGGGCGCCGGGACGTGGGGGCGCGTACGGGTTGCCCATGGGCAGCTCCTCGGTGCTTCGCGGGTGGCGACGGGCGGACCGGCGGGAGCCCTCCGCCCGGGGGGCGGGGAGCAGACCGGCACCTGTCCGGCGCGGACTAGGGTGGTACCTGGCTTTTCTCCCCCATTCTCCACCACTGCCGACGCCTCCGAGGAGCACCGTGCGCACACCTTCCGGTCAGCCCATCGACACGACGAGCGCGGCGCGGGTCGTCGTCCTGGTCTCGGGGGCGGGCAGCAACCTCGCGGCGCTGCTCGCGGCGCACGAGGACCCCGCCTACGGGGCGCGGGTCGTGGGTGTCGTCACGGACAAGCCGGGTGCGGGGGCTCTCGACCTGGCGCGCGAGGCGGGGGTCGCGTCGGTCGTCGTCGCGCCGGGCGACTTCGCGGACCGCGACGCGTGGAACGACGGCGTCGCGGAGGCCGTGGCGGTCTTCTCGCCCGACCTCGTGGTCCTCGCGGGCTTCATGCGCATCCTGAGCCCCGCGTTCGTGGACCGGTTCGCGGGCCGGACGATCAACACGCACCCGGCGCTGCTGCCGTCCTTCCCGGGTGCGCACGGGGTCCGCGACGCGCTCGCGTACGGCGTCAAGGTCACGGGGTGCACGGTCCACGTGGTCGACAACGGCGTGGACACCGGGCCGATCATCGCCCAGGCGACGGTGGTCGTCGAGGACTCGGACGACGAGCAGACGCTGCACGAGCGCATCAAGGTCGCCGAGCGGGCGCTGCTGGTCGAGACGGTCGGTCGGGCGGCGCGCGAGGGGCTGCGGGTCGAAGGCCGCCGGGCGCTGCTGGGCTGACGGCACCTGTCGCACGAGGCGGGTGCTCCGGATCGAGACGTGTGGCACGGGCAGCGTCCGGGGGAACCGTCTCGCGCCGGGCGCTCCGACCCCTTGATCCGCGCATGATCAACGAGTATGTTGATCAATATAACTGTTGATCACGACGAGCAGGCCGACATGACCCTCCTGGACGACCCGCACGACGAGTCAGGCACCGAAGACCTCGACCGCGCGTTCCTCGCGCTGGCCGACCCGGTCCGCCGGAGCATCGTCGCCACGCTGTCCAGGGGGCCGGCCACGGTCAACGAGCTCGCCGCACCCTTCCCCATCACGAAGCAGGCCGTGTCTCGGCACATCCAGGTCCTCGAGACGGCGGGCCTCATCACCCGCACCCGGGACGGCCAACGACGACCCTGCCACCTCGACCCCGCCGCGCTCGAACGGCTCACGGCGTGGATCGACGAGTACCGGCTCACCGCGGAGCGGCAGTACCGCCGGCTCGACGCCCTCCTCGGGCGGCTCCAGGCACCGTCGTCGGACCCATCGAAGGAGCAGTCATGAGCAGCACGCACCCCACGACCGTCACGGCCCCTCCGGGGACCCCGTTCATCGAGGTCGTGCGCGACGTCGACGCCCCGCGACCCCTCGTGTTCCGGGCGTTCACCGACCCCACGCTCGTCACGCAGTGGCTCGGCCCCCGTCGGTACGAGATGGTTCTCGACCACTGGGACGCCCGGACAGGCGGCTCGTGGGCCTACGCGCACCGCGCGGGCGACGAGGAGTACGAGTTCTTCGGCACGTTCCACTCGGTCGTGCCGGACACCCGGGCCGTACAGACCTTCGAGTTCGCGGGTGCCCCCGGGCACGTGAGCCTCGACGCGGTCACGTTCGAGGACCTGCCGGGCGGCGGGACCAGGATCGTCACGCGCTCGGTCCACCAGTCGGTCGAGTCGCGGGACGCCATGGTCGGCTCGGGCATGGCCGACGGCATGAGCGAGGGCTACGACCGCCTCGACGAGCTGCTGGCCTCGGACGTCGTCGCCTGAGTCGTCGAGCGTCGCCGCGCACCGAGCCGGAGGACGCGTGCAGCGCAGCGGGGCCGGGACTCGTGACACCCCGCCGCTCGCACGACGCGCATGCGGCTCGACGGCGCCACACCCCCCGGGGGAGCCGCTCGCCCGGGGTGCGAGGCGCCGTCGGGCTGCCGTGCCCCGGGCCACCCACCCCCGGGCGCGGTAGGATCGGAGGCGGCCGCGACTGGCGAGGGTGGGAACGACCACCGGGGAGCGTCCGATCGACCTGTTGGTGCGTCGTCCGCCTGGGCGCCTGGGTGACCGGAATTCCGCGACCCGCTGACGACCCACAGGAGCCCCTCGATGTCCGCAGCCCCCACCTCCCCCGACCTCCAGGTCGCCGACGACGCCCAGCGACCCGTGCGCCGCGCCCTGCTGAGCGTCTACGACAAGACCGGCCTCGTCGAGCTCGCCACGGCCCTGCACGGCGCGGGCGTCGAGCTCGTCTCGACCGGCTCGACCGCGTCCACGATCGCAGCGGCCGGCGTCCCCGTGACCAAGGTCGAGGACCTCACGGGCTTCCCCGAGTGCCTCGAGGGGCGCGTCAAGACGCTGCACCCGCGCGTGCACGCCGGGATCCTCGCGGACACCCGCAAGCAGGACCACCTCGACCAGCTCGCTCAGCTCGAGATCGCGCCGTTCGAGCTCGTGGTCGTCAACCTGTACCCGTTCGCGGACACGGTCGCGTCGGGCGCGGGCCCGGACGCCGTGATCGAGCAGATCGACATCGGCGGCCCCTCGATGGTCCGCGCCGCGGCGAAGAACCACCCGAGCGTGGCCGTCGTCGTCGACCCGGCCGCGTACGGCGACGTGGTCGCCGCGGTCCGGGCCGGTGGCTTCACCTACGCCCAGCGCAAGGCGCTCGCGGCGCAGGCGTTCGTGCACACCGCGACCTACGACGTCGCGGTCGCGTCCTGGATGAGCAGCGTCGTCGCGCCCACGGACGCCGCGGAGGTCGACGGCGAGACCGTCCACACCGGCTTCCCCGCGTGGGTCGGCGCCACCTGGGACCGTTCCGACGTGCTGCGCTACGGCGAGAACCCGCACCAGCGCGCCGCGCTCTACACCAACGGCCACGGCGCCACGGGCCTCGCGCAGGCGACCCAGCTCCACGGCAAGGCCATGAGCTACAACAACTACGTGGACGCCGACGCCGCGTGGCGTGCCGCGCACGACCACGGTGACGCCCCGACCGTCGCGATCATCAAGCACGCCAACCCGTGCGGCGTCGCGGTCGGCGCCGACGTGGCCGACGCGCACGCCAAGGCCCACGCGACCGACCCGGTCTCTGCGTACGGCGGCGTGATCGCGACCAACGCCGTGGTGAGCGCGGCGGCCGCGGAGCAGATCGCGGGCGTCTTCACCGAGGTCGTCGTGGCCCCGGGCTACGAGCCCGAGGCGCTCGAGATCCTCTCGCGCAAGAAGAACGTCCGCCTGCTCCAGGTCGACGGCGCCCCGAGCGCGGGCGTCGAGATCCGCCCCGTCTCGGGTGGTCTGCTCATGCAGCAGGTCGACCGCATCGACGCCTCGTCCGAGACCGGCGGCGACAGCCCCGCGTCGTGGACGCTCGCGACGGGCGAGGCCGCGGACGCCGAGACGCTCGCGGACCTCGAGTTCGCCTGGCGGGCCGTGCGTGCCGCGAAGTCGAACGCGATCCTGCTCGCCAAGGGCGGAGCCGCGGTCGGCATCGGCA
Organism: Oerskovia sp. NPDC056781; assembly: GCF_042789955.1. Taxonomy (NCBI): domain Bacteria; kingdom Bacillati; phylum Actinomycetota; class Actinomycetes; order Micrococcales; family Cellulomonadaceae; genus Oerskovia; species Oerskovia sp. NPDC056781. The sequence continues at coordinate 369 of NZ_JBHUAD010000235.1, read as the reverse complement.
TGGGCCAGGTCAACCGCGTCGACTCGTGCCGCCTGTCGGTCGAGCGCGCCAACACCCTCGGCGCCGAGGGCGAGGAGCGCGCACGCGGCTCGGTCGCCGCGTCCGACGCGTTCTTCCCCTTCGCGGACGGCCTGCAGGTCCTGCTCGACGCGGGCGTCAAGGCCGTCGTGCAGCCCGGTGGGTCGGTCCGTGACGACGAGGTCGTCGCGGCCGCACAGGCCGCCGGTGTCACGCTGTACCTGACGGGCACGCGCCACTTCGCGCACTGACCCGTCCCAGGGCCGGCCCGTCCGCAGGGCCGCTGGTCGGCGCCTGGCTGGGGCCGAGCGTGCGGTCGGCGTCGGTCGACCCTGCGGTCGTCGTCCGGAT
>NZ_JBHUAD010000234.1:0-5949 GCF_042789955.1 Oerskovia sp. NPDC056781 | reverse complement strand
CCCCCTCGGGAGGCCCGGACGTCGCGGTCGGGACGTCCCGCCGGGGTCAGACCTCGTCGACCCCGGGCAGCACCGACGTCGTCGCGAGTCGGCGGTACCAGTGGGCCGAGTCCTTCCAGGTCCGGGCGAGCGTGTCGTAGTCGACCCGGATGATCCCGAAGCGACGGTCGTAGCCGTAGCCCCACTCGAAGTTGTCGAGCAGCGACCACGCGAAGTACCCGCGCACGTCGGCGCCGGCGTCGATCGCGGCCCCGACGGCGTCGATGTGGTCGTGCAGGTACGCGACGCGACGGTCGTCGTGGACCCGGGCGGTCCCGTCGGCCTCGACGCTGACCTCGTCGTCGAAGGCCGCGCCGTTCTCGGTGACCATGAGCGGCTGGTCGGGGTAGGCCTGGTGCACCGAGAGCAGCAGCTCGGTCATGCCCGCGGGCTCGATGTTCCAGCCCATCGCGGTGTAGGGGCCGGGCTGCTGGACGAACTCGACGTCGTCGACCCCGATCCACGGGCTGTGGCTCGACGCGCCGTGACCGTCGCTCTCCGAGCGCTCGCCGTCCCCGGAGAAGTGCCGGACGCGCACGGTCGAGTAGTAGTTGACGCCGAGGATCGACAGCGGCTGGCGCACGAGCTCCAGGTCGCCGTCCTGGACGAACGACCAGTCGCTGACGTGCGCGGTGTCCGCGAGCAGGTCCGCGGGGTAGGCGCCGTCGAGCAGCGGGCCGAGGAACGCCCGGTTGGCGAGCGCGTCGATCTTCCGCACGGCGTCGAGGTCGGCGTCCGAGGCGGGGTCGTCGGGCCGGATGACGTGCAGGTTGAGGGTCACCGAGGTCTTGGCGTCCTCTCCCAGCTCGTCGCGGATCGCACGGCACGCGAGCCCGTGGGCGAGGTTGAGGTGGTGCACGGCCGCGAGCGCCGCGACGGGCTCGGTGCGGCCGGGGGCGTGCACGCCCGAGCCGTAGCCGAGGTACGCCGAGCACCAGGGCTCGTTGAGCGTGGTCCACACGTCGATGCGGTCGCCGAGCTCGCGGGCCATGCGGCGCGCGTACTCCGCGAACGCGTGGGCGGTCTCGCGGTTCGCCCAGCCGCCGCGGTCCTCGAGCTCCTGCGGGAGGTCCCAGTGGTAGAGCGTCACGACGGGCTTGACCCCGGCCTCGAGGAGCGCGTCGACGAGCCGCGAGTAGAACGCGATGCCCTCGGGGTTGAACTCCCCCGTCCCGCCGGGCTGGACGCGCGACCAGGAGACGGAGAAGCGGTAGGCGCCGAGCCCGAGGTCCTTGATGTGCTGCACGTCCTCGGCCCACCGGTGGTAGTGGTCGTCGGCGACGTCCCCGGTGTCGCCGTTCAGGGTGCGGCCGGGGGTGTGCGAGTAGGTGTCCCAGATGGAGGGGCCGCGGCCGCCCTCGGCGGCGGCTCCCTCGATCTGGTAGGCGGCGGTGGCCGACCCCCAGAGGAAGTCGGTCGGGAAGGCCCGCCGTGCGGGCGGCTGCCCTGTGGACGGTGCGGGGTCGGCGTCCTGCCGGGTGGCGACGGTGCTCACGGTGTTCCTTCGGTCGGTCGTCGGTGGATGGTCTGACTCAGAGCGTGGAAGCGCTCTCACGTATCGATTCGATCAGCGTACTCACGCGGCCGGGCGACGTCGAGGGCGGGTGGTGAGCGGCGTCGTCGGGCAGGAGGGCTCCCCCGCCCGACGGCGCCGCTCACCACCCCCTCCCGCTCCCCCGCCGCGGGCGCGTGGCCGCGCCTCAGACGGACAGCTCGACGCTGCCCGCGCCCTGCGCCCGGGTCACCAGGTCGCCGAGCTGCACGGCCCACGGTGCGCGGGCATCGTCCGAGGTGACCGTGATTCGCGACCCCTCGCGGACGGTGCGGAACGTCGTGGCCGCGCCCGTCTCGGACGGGACCGTGGTCGTCGAGTCGTGGCCGTCGGGCAGCTCGAACAGGCGCAGGGTCACGCCGTCGGCCCACTCGTAGTCCGGGCGGTCGGTACGCGCGCCGACCGGCAGCACGGTGCCCGGACGGACCAGGAGCGGCAGCGAGTCGAACCCGTGACGCTCCGTCACCCACCGCGGACCCGAGACGGTGCTCCCGTCGAGCAGGTTCGTCCAGCGACCCTCCGGGACGTAGTACTCGACGTCGCCCTCGGCCGTGAAGACCGGCGCCACGAGCAACGAGCCGCCCAGCATGTACTGCGTGTCGACCCCGAAGCCCCCGCGGTCGCCCGGGAACTCGAGCACCATGGGCCGCATCATCGAGATCCCGTCCCGGTGCGCCTCCTCCGCGACCCCCGCCAGGTACGGCATGAGCGAGAGCTTGAGCCGCGTGAACCGCCGGGTGACGTCGACCGCCTCCTCGTCGAACGCCCACGGCACGCGCACCGAGTCCGAGCCGTGCAGCCGGCTGTGCGAGGACAGCAGGCCGAACGCGAGCCACCGCTTGAAGACCCCCGGGTCCGGGACCCCCTCGAAACCCCCGATGTCATGGCTCCAGTACCCGAAGCCGGACATCGCGAGCGAGAGCCCGCCGCGCAGCGACTCGGCCATCGACGCGTACGTCGAGTCGCAGTCACCACCCCAGTGGACGGGCAGCTGCTGGCCGCCCGCAGTCGCCGACCGCGCGAACAGGACCGCGTCCCCCTCGCCGCGCTCGCGTTCCAGGAGCCGGAAGACCGCCTCGTTGTAGAGCTGCGCGTAGTAGTTGTGCATCCTTGCGGGGTCCGACCCGTCCGACCACACGACGTCGTCGACCGGGATGCGCTCGCCGAAGTCGGTCTTGAAGCAGTCGACCCCCTGGTCGAGCAGACCCTTGAGCTTGCCCAGGTACCACTCGGTCGCCTCGGGGTTCGTGAAGTCGACCAGGCCCATGCCCGCCTGCCACTTGTCCCACTGCCACACACCGCCGTCGGACGTGCGGAGCAGGTACCCCGCCTCGCGGGCCTCCTCGAACAGCGGCGAGCGCTGCGCGACGTACGGGTTGATCCACACGCAGATCCTGAGGCCCTTGTCCTTCAGCCGGCCCAGCATGCCCTCGGGGTCCGGGAACGTGCGCGGGTCCCACTCGAAGTCGACCCACTGGTACTCGCGCATCCAGAAGCAGTCGAAGTGGAAGACCGACAGCGGCAGGTCCCGGTCGGCCATCCCGTCGATGAACCCGCTCACGGTCTGCTCGTCGTAGCTCGTCGTGAAGGACGTCGTGAGCCACAGCCCGAACGACCAGCCCGGGACGCGCGCGGGCCGCCCCGTCAGCGCGGTGTACCGCGTCAGGACCTCCTTGGGCGTAGGGCCCGCGACCAGGTAGTACTGGAGCGACTGCCCCTCGACCGAGAACTGCGCCCGGGTGTTGATCTCCGAGGCGACCTCGAACGACACGAGCTCGGGGTGGTCGACGAACACGCCGTACCCGCGGCTGCTCACGTAGAACGGCACGTTCTTGTACGCCTGCTCGCTCGACGTCCCGCCGTCGGCGTTCCAGATGTCGACCGCCTGCCCGTTCTTGACGAACGGCCCGAACCGCTCCCCCAGCCCGTACAGCTGCTCGCCCGGCGCGAGGCTCAGCTGCTCGTGCACGAAGTGCGCACCCCCGTGCGCGGCGTCGGCCTGGACCGCGCCCACGGCCTTGTGCAGGCTCGACGTCACGACCTGCCCGTCCTGCTCGACGTCGACGCGCCAGCCGCCGTCGCGGTGCACCCGCACCGCGAGCGGCCCCGAGCGCAGCACGCCCGCCGCGTCGTCGACCGAGATCTCGGGGCGGAAGCCCTCCTCGCGGTGGAGCTCGAAGTGCGGACCGCGCCGCACCCCGCCGCTCAGGTGCTCGATCCGCACACCGATCACCCCCGGCGCGGGCGACGAGTAGGTGACCGTCAGGAGCGGCCGGTTGAGCGTGTCGCCACGACGCCGGATCACGGCGGTCGGGGCGTACACCGTCATCGTGCCTGCCGCGGGGTCCGCGCGGACGTCGTCGACCTGGGCCGGGTGGAGCGGCGAGAAGCCGTCACGGACCTGCCAGTAGCCGTCGGTGAACTTCATGGGTGCTCGGTTCCTTCGAAGGTAGGTGCGGTCACTTCACGGCGCCGGCCGTGACGCCTCGCGTCAAGGTGCGCTGGAAGATCAGGAAGAAGATGACGGCGGGGACGAGCGAGACCAGCGCTCCCGCGTTGGTCGTCGTGGCGTCCATCATCCGGTCGCCCTGGAGCGAGGCCAGCGCGATCGGGATCGTCTGCGTCGCGTTGGTCGTCAGCATGACCAGCGGGATGAAGAACTCGTTCCAGGTCCAGATGAAGAAGAAGATCATCAGGACCGAGAGCGTCGGCCGTACGACCGGGAAGACGATCTTCCACAGGATCTGCCAGCGCGTGGCGCCGTCGAGCGCCGCGGCCTCGAGCAGCGCGGGCGGGAACGTGCCCAGCACCGACGACAGGAGGTACGTGCCGAACGCCGACTGGATGACCGTGAAGATGATGATCACGGACCACTGGGAGTTCGACAGGCCGACCTGCTGCGCCATGGTGAACAGCGGGTAGACCAGGGCCTCCTGCGGCAGCATGTTCGCGAGCAGGAACAGCATGATGATCCACAGCCGCCCCTTCACCCGGCCGACACCGATCGCGTAGGCGTTGAGCAGCGAGAGCAGCGTGCCCCCGATCGCCACGGCGGCCGAGATCCAGATCGAGTTGAGCAGCTTCTGCGGGAAGTCGACCCGCTCCCAGAACGCCACGACCCCGTCGAAGTACAGGTGCGTCGGCCAGCTCAGCGGACCGTCCTGCGAGTACTCCGCGGGCGACTTGAACGCGTTGAGGAGCATGATGACGAACGGGGCGAGCATCAGGAGCGCGAACAGCGCCGCGGCGGCGAGCACGAACCAGCGCCCGATCCCCCGACGGTGCCGCTGGTCGGGGCGCGTGGCCCGCAGGACCTGGTCCCCCGTGGTCTCGTCGACGGACGGGGACAACGTGTCGGTGGCCATCAGCGGCCTCCTTCTTCACGGCGCTCGGCGCGGGCCTGCAGGGCGAGGATGACGAGGGCGACCACGACGATCACCAGGGTCAGGACGGTGGCCACGGCAGCGCCGTAGCCGACCTTCGACTTGTCGAAGAAGTTGAGGTACGAGTAGTAGCTGGGCACGAGCGTCGAGCTCTCGGGACCACCACGGGTCAGCACGTAGATCGGGCCGAAGACCTTGAGCGCCGCGACCGTGCAGGTCAGGACCACCACGAACGTCTCGGGGCGGATCTGCGGCATCGTGATCGCGCCGAACCGGCGCCACCACCCGGCGCCGTCGAGCTCGGCCGCCTCGTACAGCTCGGGGTCGACCCGCTGGAGCGCCGACATGAAGATCACGACCGGGTAGCCGATCTGGACCCAGACCAGGACGGCCATGACCGTGGGCAGCGCCGTGGTCGTGGACCCGAGCCAGTTGGGCGGGTTCTCGAACCCGATCGAGCGCAGGACCACGTTGAGCGCGCCGGTCTGGGAGTTCAGGATCCAGTTCCACAGCACGCCCGCGACCGCGACCGGCAGGATCTGCGGCAGGTAGTAGGTGGCGCGCAGGAAGGCCGCGACGCCGCCGCCGAACCGGCGTCCGAGGTAGTCGAACAGGACGGCCGCCAGCACGAGCCCGATGATCGTCGGGACCACGACCATCGCGAGGATCATCGCGACCGAGTTCCGGAACGAGGTCCAGAACTGCTCGTCGGCCATGAGGGCGGCGTAGTTGTCGAGCCCCACGAACTTCTTCGGGGCCATGCCGCCCTTCCACTTGAAGAGGCTGTAGTACACGTTCGTGGCGAACGGGATCAGGATGACCACCGTGAAGGCGACCGCTCCCGGGATCAGGTAGGGCAGGTACCCCACCCAGCGGGGTCTGCTGCGCCGCGAGCGCGCGGCTCGTGCTCGCTCGACCACAGGGGCCGGCGTCTTGACAGTGCTCATGGTCTTTCCTCGTCGGTCGGAGTCCTCG
>NZ_JBHUAD010000233.1:0-5968 GCF_042789955.1 Oerskovia sp. NPDC056781 | reverse complement strand
GTCTGGAGGCCCGCGGCTTCCTGATCGGCGCCCCGCTCGCGACCCGCCTCGGCGTCGGCTTCCTGCCGTTGCGTAAGGCGGGCAAGCTCCCGCCGCCCACCGAGACCGTGACCTACGACCTCGAGTACGGCACCGCCTCGATCGAGTTGCGCACCGGGACGCTCGCCCCCGGGGCGCGGGTCCTCGTGGTCGACGACGTGCTCGCCACGGGCGGGACCGCCTCGGCCGGGGCCGAGCTCGTGGAGCGCTGCGGCGGCGTCGTCGTCGGCCTCGCCTTCCTGCTCGAGCTCGACGGGCTGGGGGGCCGCGAACGGCTCGCGGGCCGCCAGGTCGACACGCTCCTGCGCGTGGAGTCGTAGGATTGCCACTCCGACGGACGTCGAGATTCTCCGGCGAACAGGGTGAGGAGGCACGCATGAGCGAAGAGACACGGACCGGTCGGTCCACGAGCGACAGCGGGCAGTCCTCGGCAGCACGGGTACGGTCGCGCTTGGTGCGGTTCGGGGTCCGGGGGAGCCAGGGAGGCATCCCTGCGCTCGAGCCCGTGCTCCAGGCGGTGCGGACCAACCACCCCAAGTCCGACCTGTCGGTCATCGAGCGCGCCTACGCGACCGCGGAGAAGGCTCACCGCGGTCAGATGCGCAAGAGCGGTGACCCGTACATCACGCACCCCGTGGCCGTCGCGACGATCCTCGCCGACCTCGGCTTCGACGGTGCGACGCTCGCCGCCGCCCTGCTCCACGACACGGTCGAGGACACCGAGTACTCGCTCGACCACCTCACCGAGGAGTACGGCGAGGAGATCGCCATGCTCGTCGACGGCGTCACCAAGCTCGACAAGGTGACGTACGGCGACGCGGCCCAGGCCGAGACGGTCCGCAAGATGGTCGTGGCCATGGCCCGCGACATCCGCGTCCTGGTGATCAAGCTCGCCGACCGGCTGCACAACGCCCGGACGTGGAAGTTCGTCCCGTCGTCCTCGGCCGAGCGCAAGGCCCGCGAGACGCTCGAGATCTACGCGCCCCTCGCGCACCGCCTGGGCATGAACACAATCAAGTGGGAGCTCGAGGACCTGTCGTTCGCGACCCTCTACCCCAAGGTGTACGAGGAGATCGTGCACCTGGTCGCCGAGCGCGCGCCGGCCCGCGAGGAGTACCTCGCCGTGGTCCGCGAGCAGGTGACCGCGGACCTGCGCACCGCGAAGATCAAGGCGACCGTGACCGGGCGCCCCAAGCACTACTACTCGATCTACCAGAAGATGATCGTGCGCGGGCACGACTTCGCGGAGATCTACGACCTGGTCGGTGCACGCGTCCTCGTGGACACCGTGCGCGACTGCTACGCGGCGCTCGGAGCGCTGCACGCGCGATGGAACCCCGTCCCCGGGCGGTTCAAGGACTACATCGCGATGCCCAAGTTCAACATGTACCAGTCGCTGCACACCACGGTCATCGGTCCCGGCGGCAAGCCCGTCGAGATCCAGATCCGCACGCACGACATGCACCGCCGCGCGGAGTACGGGGTCGCGGCCCACTGGAAGTACAAGGAGGTCGCCAAGTCGAGCGGCGCTCCGGACACCGCGTCGACCGACATGCAGTGGCTGCGCCAGCTCGTCGACTGGCAGCGGGAGACCGCGGACCCCTCGGAGTTCCTCGACTCGCTGCGCTTCGAGATCGGCGGCGCGGAGGTCTACGTCTTCACGCCCAAGGGTGACGTCATCGCGCTGCCCGCGGGCTCGACGCCCGTCGACTTCTCCTACGCGGTGCACACCGAGGTCGGCCACCGCACCATGGGTGCGCGCGTCAACGGACGGCTCGTCCCGCTCGACTCCACGCTGGAGAACGGCGACGTCGTCGACGTCCTGACGTCCAAGTCGGAGACCGCGGGACCCAGCCGCGACTGGCTCGCCTTCGTCAGCAGCCCCCGCGCGCGCAACAAGATCCGCCAGTGGTTCTCCAAGGAACGCCGCGAGGAGGCCGTCGAGCACGGCAAGACCGCGATCGCCAAGGCCATGCGCAAGCAGAACCTGCCGATCCAGCGCCTGCTCAGCCACGAGTCCCTCGTGGGTCTCGCGAACGAGATGCGCTACCCGGACGTCTCGGCGCTGTACGCGGCGATCGGCGAGGGCCAGGTCTCGGCCGCGAGCGTCGTGCAGAAGCTCGTGCACGCCCTCGGCGGCGAGGACGGCGCGTCGGAGGACCTGGCAGAGATCACGCGCCCCGGGCACACCGCCCGCCGCCCCCGCACGGGCGACCCGGGCGTGGTCGTCAAGGGCGTGGACGACATCTGGGTCAAGCTCGCCAAGTGCTGCACCCCGGTGCCGGGCGACGAGATCATCGGCTTCATCACGCGCGGGCAGGGCGTCAGCGTCCACCGCGCCGACTGCGCCAACGTCGTGGGGCTGCGCAACCAGCCCGAACGCATCGTCGACGTCGACTGGACCACGGGCAGCAACGCACTGTTCCTGGTGCAGATCCAGGTCGAGGCGCTCGACCGCGCTCGCCTGCTCTCGGACGTGACGCGGGTCCTGTCGGACCACCACGTCAACATCCTCTCGGCGACGGTCTCGACCTCGAACGACCGGGTCGCGATGTCCCGATTCGTGTTCGAGATGGCCGAGCCGGGCCACCTGGCCACGGTCCTTTCCGCGGTGCGCAAGGTCGACGGCGTGTTCGACGTCTACCGCATCACGGGCTCCAAGGCCGAGGAGAGGCCCCCGCTCCCGGCCTGACCAGGCTTCCCTGAGGGTGAGTGCACGGCCCGACGGCGTCGCTCGCCGGAGCGTTCCCGTCCCCCGAGGCGCGCCCCGCCCGGGCGAGCGAGGCTCACCAGGCCGAGCGACGTCGTCGGGCATCCGGCGCGGGCCGGGGCTCCTCGACAGGTGCCTGCACGCCCCCGGTGGCAGCATCGGGGGATGGACCTGCCCGTGCTGCCGCCCACGCTGCCCATGCTCGCGAAGTCCGTCTCGGGCGTCCCGGACCCCGCCGCGGTCGAGGGCGGCCTGGTGTTCGAGCCCAAGTGGGACGGGTTCCGGGCGATCGTCTACCGGGACGGCGACGAGGTGCGCCTCGACAGCCGCAGCGCCAAGCCCATGGAGCGGTACTTCCCGGACGTCGTGGCGGCCGTGCTCGACGCCCTGCCCGAGCGGTGCGTCGTGGACGGGGAGATCGTGCTCGCGCAAGCGGGGCGACTCGACTTCGAGGCGCTCCAGCAGCGCATCCACCCCGCGGCCTCGCGTGTCGCGCGCCTGGCCGAGGAGACGCCGGCGAGCCTCGTGGTGTTCGACCTGCTGGCCCTGGGCGACGACGACGTCACGGCCGAGCCCCTGAGCCGCCGCCAGGAGCTGCTCGAGGGCCTGGGGCTCGACGGTCCGCACGTGCACCTGACCCCGCGCACGACCGACCGCGCGGTGGCGCAGGAGTGGTTCGCCGTGTTCGAGGGTGCGGGCCTCGACGGGGTCGTCGCCAAGCCTCTCGCGGGCCCCTACCAGCCGAACAAGCGCGTCATGCTCAAGGTCAAGCACGAGCGCACCGCCGACGTCGTGCTCGCGGGGTACCGTCTCCACAAGACCTCGACCCCCGAGGAACCGCTCCTGGGATCGCTGCTCCTGGGGCTGTACGACGACGCGGGGGCGCTGCAGTTCGTCGGGGTCGCGGCGTCGTTCCCGCGGGCGCGTCGGGCCGAGCTCGTCGCCGAGCTCGCCCCGCTCGTGCTCGACCCGGACGGCCGGGACGCAGCCGACCACCCCTGGGCCGGGTGGGAGAGCCCGGGCACGGGCCGCATGCCCGGTGCGCAGTCCCGCTGGAGCGGCACGAAAGACCTGTCGTTCGTGCCGCTGCGGATCGAGAAGGTGCTCGAGGTCGCCTACGACCACATGGAGGGCAGCCGGTTCCGGCACACCGTCCAGCTGCGGCGCTGGCGCACGGACCGTGAGCCGTCGTCGTGCACGTACGACCAGCTCGAGGAGCCCGTGAGCTATCGCCTCGACGAGCTGCTGCCGGGGGCGCCGGGAGTGGCATGAGCGGGCACCCGGGGTCGCCTGCCCGCGACATCACCTGCCCGCGACGGGCTGCGCGTGCCGCACGAGCCGCTCCGTGCCCCCTTCCCGGCGTGAGCGGGCAGGACAGGGGTCAGGCGCCCTGGGAGTCCTCGTCGTGCCGTGAGGCGTCCTTGCTGGGCTGCACGCGCTTGGGCTCGCCGGGCATCTTGGGATGCTCGGGCGGGTAGGGCAGGTCGCCCAGGCCGTGGTCGCGCTCGTCGCGCGCCGCGAGCTCGAGGGTCTGCTCGAGCGAGAACCGTGGCTCGGGGGCCGCCGCGTCGAGGCGTGCGTGCAGGTCGCCCACCTCCGCGAAGCGCGCAGGCATGGTCAGCACGTCGAAGTCGTCCGGCCCGACGTCGGGCACCTCCTCCCAGCGCAGCGGCGCCGAGACCGTGGCCCGGGCGTTGGAACGGATCGAGTACGCGGAGGCGATCGTGCGGTCGCGCGCCATCTGGTTGTAGTCGACGAAGATCTTGACCCCGCGCTCCTCCTTCCACCACTTCGTCGTGACCTGGTCGGGCAGGCGGCGTTCGAGCTCGCGCCCGATCGCGATCGTCGCCCGGCGCGCCTGCACGAAGCTCCACCGCGGCTCGACCGGGACGAACACGTGCAGCCCGCGGCCGCCCGACGTCTTGGGGAAGCCCTCCAGCCCGAGCTCACCCAACAGCTCGCGCAGGTGCGGGGCGACGCGCGCGGCGTCGGAGTAGTCGGTGCCGGGCTGCGGGTCGAGGTCGATGCGGAGCTGGTCGGGGGACTCGACGTCCGCGCCCGTCACGGGCCAGGGGTGGAAGGTCAGGGTGCCGAGGTTGGCCGCCCACAGCACGACGGCGAGCTCGGTGGGGCGCACCTCGTCGGCCGTGCGGCCGCTCGGGAACGCGATCCGGGCCGTCTCGACGTAGTCCGGGGCTCCCTGAGGGATGCGCTTCTGGTAGAACGCGTCGCCGCTGTTGTCGGTGCGGGTGCTCAGCCGTGCACCCTCGAAGACGCCCTTGGGCCAGCGTTCGAGGGTCGTGGGACGATCGCGCAGCGCCGCGAGGATTCCCGGCCCGACCGACTGGAAGTACGTGACGACGTCGAGCTTGGTCAGCCCGCGGCCGGGGAAGACGACACGGTCGGGGCTCGTGACGCGCACGGTGCGCCCGTCGACGTCGAGCTCGACCGCCGGGGTCGTGGAACGAGGCATCCCCTCACGGTAGACGCGGGGCCGTCCCGGCGCCCGCCGGCAGTCCGTCGACCTGCGGTGGGGACGCGGCCGACAGGTCGGTGAGCAGCGCCCGGGCCCGCGGTCGCCCCGTGCGGCGGTGGCGCAGGTCGAGGGCCCGCAGGGCCGCGCCGACGTCCAGACCGGCCAGCTCCACCAGGGCCCGCAGGACGGGGACCGCGAGCCGAGGGTCCGTCAGGCATGCGACGTCCACCGCGGTCCGCTCGACGCTCGTCACGAGGACGGTGCCGAGCTCGACCGTCTCGGGGCGCAGCAGGGCGCTCTGGCGAGCGATCCGGCCGTGGTGCGGCGGCGGGCGGTGGACGCCGAGCGGGTGGACGACCTCGATCACGACGTCGTCCGGGACCCCGCAGTGGACCCACGCGGCGCTCGTCCCGCCGACCACGGTGCGCGGGGGCACGAGGGGAGCCAGGGAGAGGGCGCGCACGGCGGCGGTGACCTCCGTCGTCGGACGGACCGCGGCGTCACCCCGGACCCGGACGAGCGCCCCGCACCGCACCAGGTCCGTCCAGGCGACGCGGCCGCCCACGTGCTCCGGGCGGACCAGGAGCGGGGCGTCCTCGACCGGGACGTCCATGGCGACGTCCGCGGGCGTGCGCGCGCGGGCCGGGGGAGCGGCTGGGGCCTCGACAGGGCGGCGCGTCGTCACGGCAGCAGCCTGACGTGTCCGGTGGGCATGCGCGAGGGGCCCGTGGGGGCCTGTGGAC
>NZ_JBHUAD010000232.1:0-5978 GCF_042789955.1 Oerskovia sp. NPDC056781 | reverse complement strand
AGGTAGAGCTCCGGGAGGTCTACCTCGCGCGCACAGGTCTACCTCGGCGTTGCGGCGGTGGTGGGGGGGGCAGCGGGCTACGCCAGTCGCTTCTGCCACACCGCCGCGACGCCGACGGGCTCGAAGCCGAGCGCGACGTTGATCGCGAGCATGTGCTCGTTCTCCTGCGCGTTCCACGTGTTGATGCGGCGTTCTCCGGGCCGGCGAGCGGCGTAGGCGCGCAGGTTGGCGACCTTGACGAGCGTCCCGAGCCGGTGGCCGCGGTGCTCGCGCAGGACGAGCGTGTCCTCCTGGAAGGCGAACGGGACGTCCGACACGGGGATCTGGAGCACCGAGAACGCGGTGAGCGTCCCGGTGAGGACGTGCTCGGCCACCGTGACGAGCACGTGCTGGTGGCGCCCTGCCATGTCGGCGAGGTAGGAGCGGACACGGGCTGCGTCCCACGGGCTCTCCTCGACGTCCAGGTCCGCGGAGGGGACGTCGGTGCTCATACGGGTCCAGAGGATCGCGACCTGGTCCTGCCACGCGGCCGGCACCTCGTCCCACCAGGTGTGCAGGCGGTAGTCGCTGCCCGCTGCCCGCGTCGCCTCGTGCTCGAGCGCATCGAGCCGTGCAGGGTCGACAGGCAGCCGCAGGACGGAGGCGCGCTCGACCTGTTCGAGCGCGTAGCCGTGACGCCGGGCGAAGCGTGCCCCCGGGGAGTCGGCGGGCACGCGCCCGGCACCCGTGGGGGCGTCCAGGGCGCCGGGGCCGGGCGGGGGCTCGGGGGAGTGGTTGCTCGGCACGATGACCGTGGTGCGCCCGTCGGCGCGGGCGATCTCCTCGGCCCGGGCCAGCAGCGCCTCGCCGATGCCTCGCCCCTCGAGCGTGGGCCGGACCACGAGGGTGACGTACGCGAGGTGAGGGTTGGCGTCGGTCGCGAGCCACACGATCGCGGCGCCGCCCACGTCCTGCGCCCTGGGCGCGGCCTCGCCGTCGGCGGTGTCCGCGGCCTCGCCGTCGGCCGTTCCGGGCATCACCGGCTCGGGGAGCGCGAGGACGAGGACCTTGCGCTGGTACTCCTGGTGCTGGAGGACGCCGAGCATCACGGGCAGCGGCGCCCACCAGTCGGTCCAGCCCCAGGTCGCGAGCTGCACGTCGTGCTCGATGTCGGTGTACGCCCGCACGGCCCAGACGTCGGGGTGGTCCAGGGCGGACGGGACGGGCGGTGCGTCGATCGCGCGCCAGGTCGTGTTCGGCGGCGCAGGCGGTGGCGTCGGGCTCGCCGTCCAGGGGTCCTCGTGGCCAACGGCGGTGTCGGTGGTCGTCATGCGTCCACCCTGGCGGGCCGCCGCCCGGACCCGCCACGCATTTTGCGTGCCTCCCGTACGGGCGCCGTCACCCCAGCCGCTGCTGCCACTCTGCGGTGACGCTCGCGACCTCGAACCCGAGGGCCTCGTTGATCGCGAGCATGTGCCGGTTCTCCTGCGCGTTCCAGGTGTGGATGCGTCGCGACGAGGGGCGCACGCGGGCCAGCTCGTCGAGCACCGCGATCTTGACGAGCGTCCCGAGGCGGTGGCCGCGGTGCTCGCGCAGGACGAGGGTGTCCTCCTGGATGACGACCTCGGGGCGGTCGTGCGGGTAGGAGACCATGGTGAACGCGGCGAGCCGCCCTGACGGCACGTGCTCGGCCACTGCGATGAGGTATCCCTGGCCGCGGTCGGCGAACGACTGCGAAGCGACGCGTACCCGGTCGGCGTCCCACGGGTCCTCCTCGAGGTCGAGCCCGCCGCTGGGGGCGTCGGTGCTCATGCGGGTCTCGAGGACCGCGAAGTCGTCGATCCACTCCTCGGGGACGGTGTCCTGCCAGAGGTGCACGCGGTAGTCGTCGCCCGCGGCGGCACGGGCGGCGTCGCGCAACGGGTCCACGACGTCGGTGCGGGGAGGCAGCGTGATCGTCGACTGCCGCATGACCTGCTCGAGCGAGAACCCGCGCGAGAGCGCGAAGCGCGTGCCCGGGTCGTCGAGCGGCACGCGCCCGCTGCCGGTCGGCGAGTCGAGCGCGCCAGGTCCGGGAGGGGGTTCGGGGGCGTGCGCGGAGTCGGACAGGAGCACGGTGCGCCCGGCCTCGCGCGCGATGCGAAGGCACTCCTCCCAGAGTGCCTTCCCGACCCCTTGGCCGCGGTGCGCGGGGTCGACCCCGACGTACACGATCGCGAGGTGCGTGTTCCCCTTCTGGGGAAGGCCGACGAGCCCGCGCCCGACGACGTCGCCCGCCACCGGGGCCGGGTCCGGTCCGCGCGCAGCCGGGCCGCCAGAGCCGCCAGAGCCGCCAGAGCCGTCGGGACGGCCAGGCTCGCCGGAGCCGCCAGGGGCTCGCGGACCGTCGGCGACGGCGACGAGCCGGACGGTGCGCTTGTACTCCTGCTGGGCCGTCATCGTGACGAGCGTGGTCGCCGCGTCGAGACCGAGGTCGGCGTGACCGTGGATCTCCCGGTCGATCGCCTCGCCCACGCGCACGGTGCCGTGCACGGCCCAGGCCTCGGGCGCGTCGAGCGATTCCGGGACGGGTGCGCGCAGGACGCGCCACGCCGTCGGGCCGGAGCGCGGTGCCGGGGCCTCGGCCCGCGGGCCGCTCACCCGCCCACCCGCTTCTGCCAGCCGGCGTACCCGCCCGCGGGCGCGAAGCCCAGGTCGACGTTGATCGCGAGCATGTGGTCGTTCTCCTCGGCGTTCCAGGTGTGGATGCGTTCGGTCGTGGGGCGTCGGGCGGCGAGCTCGTCGAGGTTCGCGACCTTGACGAGCATCCCGAGGCGGTGGCCGCGGTGCTCGCGCAGGACCAGCGTGTCCTCCTGGAACGCGAACGACGGGTGGTTCTTGGGGTAGGCGAACACCGAGAACGCGGCGAGCGTGCCCGACGGGACGTGCTCGGCGACCGTCATGAGCACGCCGTCGCCCTTGCCCAGGAGCTCGTCGACCCAGACGCCCACGCGCCGCGCGTCCCACGGGTCCTCGCGGAAGTCGATGTCGCCGTTCGGGGCGTCGGTGCTCATGCGCGTGAACAGCGTCCCGACCTGCTCGCGCCACTCGTCGGGGACGTCGTCCTCCCAGACGAGGGTGCGGTAGCCCGGTCCCGCCGCGGCGAGAGCCTGCGCGCGCAGTCGGTCCAGCAGCCCCGGGGCGACGGGCAGCGGCAGGATCGAGTGCCGCTCGACCTGCTCCAGGGCGTACCCCTTGCCGCGCACGAAGCGGGGTCCGGGGTCGTCCGCGGGGACCCGTCCGGCGCCCGTCCGGGCCTCGAGGGCGCCAGGTCCGGGCGGAGGTTCGACGCCGTGCTGGGTGTCCGTGAACAGGACGGTCCGCCCGGCGTCGAGCAGGATCCGTTCGCCGTGCTCCCACAGCGCCGTGCCCAGTCCTTGGCGCCGGGCCGCCGGGCGTACCTGCACGTACAGCTCGCCCAGGTGTTCGTTGCTGCTCGTCATCATGAGGACGAACAGGTGGCCCAGCACGTCCTGCGGCCGGGGTGTCTCGGGTGCGTCCGCGCGGACCGCGACGAAGCGTTGCTTGGTCGCGTACTGCTGGTTGTCCATCCCGGCCAGGACGTCGCGGGCCTCGTTCGCGAAGTCGTCGTAGCCGTGGGCCTCGATCATGACCTCGGCCTCGATCTCGGCCACGCCGTGGTACGCCCAGGCCTCGGGGGAGTCGAGGTCGGCGGGGTGCGGGGCCGGGGTGATGCGCCAGGTCGTCGTCGACTCGGTGGGATGGCTCATGCCCTCAGCGTCTCGCGCGAGGCGCGAGCGGTCCACGGGTTTTCGGGGTTGGGCACAGGGGGTGCGGCCCGGTCGACCCGGGCCGCGCCTCCTACGGCGCCCGACGGCGCAGCGTGCGTCAGGCCTTCGACCTGCGTCCGGCGATGAGTCCCCAGATCAGCAGGACGACGAGCGATCCGATGAACGCCCAGAACCAGGTCGAGAACGACCAGAACTCCTGGTTGGGGTCCGAGCCGAACGCCCGGCCGATGAACCCGCCGACGAACGCGCCGACGACACCGACGATCAGGGTCACGACCCATCCGCCCGCCGCTCGGCCCGGCATGATGGCGCGGGCGATGGCGCCCATGATCAGTCCGATCACGATCCACGACAGAAACCACATGGTCCACTCCGTTCGTCGAACGAGCTCGCCGGCCGACGACACGGCCGGACCGGCGCCGTCGCCGGTCGGTTCCACCGTGGCACGGACGGGCCGGAGACGCACGCGATAGGGGACGATCCGCGCAAGAGGGTCGCTCCTGTGCGGCGCCGGGCCTCGGACGGCCGCGACGCCGGCCGCACGTGGGGGCGGCGCCGTCGGGCCGGGCTCCGCTGCGGCGGTCGGCAGGTCGCGCCGGACCATCACGCGGCGTGCGCCGCCTAGGCTGGGGTGGTCCGACGTCGGGAAGGGAAGTGACCATGCGGGTCGACAGCTGGCTCTGGGCGGTCCGCCTGACCAAGAGCCGCTCGGTCGCGACGGCCGCGTGCCGTGCCGGGCACGTCAAGATCGACGGGGTGCGCGTCAAGCCGTCCGCGACCGTGCGCGTCGGCAGCACCGTGACGTACCGCGGGGGCGAGCGCGAGCGGATCGTGGAGGTCGTCGAGCTGCTCGCCAAGCGGGTCGGGGCGCCCGAGGCCGCGAAGGCGTACGTCGACCACAGCCCGCCTGTGCTGCCGCGCGAGGCCGTGCCGTTCGTGCCCGTGCGCGACCGCGGCGCGGGGCGACCGACCAAGCGGGAGCGGCGGGAGATCGACAAGCTGCGCGGGCGCGAGCTGCCGCCCGTCTGACCGGTTGGGGTGGGACGGGTGTCTTGGTCCGAGACAGGCCTCCCGGACCGTGTCGCAGGCGCCCGTCCGGGACCGGACCGCCCGTCTCGCTCCGCGCGCTCCGTAGGGAGGGCAGCACGACGCCCGGGCCTCCTGGTGCTCCAGGCGACCCGGGCGCGGTTCTGGTGCGGTGTCGGTCAGCCCCTTCTCCCCAGGGCCGACCGTTCGGTGCTCACGTCAGCAGGCGCCGAGGTCCTTCCACACGCCCCACTGGCCGCTCGTGCCGGGGTTCTCCCCGGTGTTCCACCACTTGGCCTCGTAGGTCTTGTTGTTGTAGGAGACGCGAGCGCCGCCCGTGTAGACCGAGCCGGCCGCCCAGGCAGGAGCCGTGCAGACGCCCGTCCCGGTCGTGCCGCCGGTGGTCCCGCCCGTGGTGCCACCCGTGGTGCCGCCGGTGGTCCCGCCGGTGGTGCCACCCGTGGTGCCGCCTCCGTTGACGGTGAGGTCGACGCAGTTGTAGAACGCGTTGACCGTGTTGGACACGTTCCAGCGGGCGAGGATCGTGTGGTTGCCCGAGGGCAGGTTGGTCAGCGTGTGCGAGATGTTGCTCGGGGGCTGGGCGCCGCCCTGGCTGAACGTCTGGTGCAGCTTGCCGTCGACGAAGTACTCCCACGTGCTCGTGTTGTGAGCCGCCGTGAGCTTCCACTGGAACGTCACCGTGCTGCCGACGCTCTTGCGCGGCCACGGCTTGCTGTTGTCGTCGAGGATCGAGAACCCGCTGCCGCCCGAACACTGCATCGAGCCCTTGGGTGCCTCGACGCTCTGCGGCTCGTACTTGATGCCGCCGCAGTCGAAGGACGTGGCACCGGTCGCGCAGTTGTCCTGCCGGCTGGGCGGTGACGTGATCCATCCGTGTGCCGAGGCGGCCGGGGCCAGCACGACAGGGGCCGCGATCGCGGCGACACCGAGGACGGCGGCAATCATTGCCGCGCGTAGTCGTCTCATCTTTTCTTCTCGCTCTCCATGGCAGTCGGTAGGGCCCCATTGCCGGGCGACCTACACATGTCGAATCGGACAACTTCGACGCTATGCAATGAAATCGGCAAGCACAATCCGGTGAAGCACGTAGGGGGTCCTACGTAGGGCGCGAGCAATTCATTCGACCGGGAAATGGAAAAGTGACGCCGGGTCAGGAATTCC
>NZ_JBHUAD010000231.1:0-6028 GCF_042789955.1 Oerskovia sp. NPDC056781 | reverse complement strand
GGGTCGGGGACCTGCGTCGTCACCACGAGGCCCAGGGCGACCACGGCCGCGAGGACGGCCAGGACGCGAGAGCGGCTGCGCCGTCGGGCAGGCCGGGGCGACGGCGCGCTACCCGGCTGCCCCACCGGCACGTCCACCGACGTCATGTCAGCGCGACGCCTGCCAGCGCACGACGTCTTCCGAGTAGCGGTGGAGCAGTGCGGCGAGGGCCGCGACGTCGTCGGGCGACCAGTCGCTCAGCGCCTGGGAGATGGAGTCGACGCGACGCTCGTGCGTGGTCCGCAGCAGCGTCTCCCCGGCCTCGGTGAGGGTGATGATCTGGCCGCGGGAGTCGTCGGGGTCGACCTCGCGGTCCACCATCCCGACCGACTCGAGCCGTGCGAGCTGCCGTGAGATCGTCGCGCGCCCCACCCCGAACTGCTGCGCGAGGTCCGACCCGCGTACGCCCGGGTTGGCCCAGATGTGGGCGAGCAGCGGGTACGCGCTCGCGTCGAGGTCGGGGTGGATGCGCTTCGCCATCGCGTTCGCGGACGAGCCCGCCCGGCGCGTCAGGACGCGCAGCTCGCGTTCGAGCGCGTAGAGCGGCGAGTCGTCGGCTGCGGGCGTGGTGGGCGTAGAGGACACAGTCGGCTCCGGCTGGTCGGTCGGCGAGGGCGGGATCACACGCCCCATCATGGCGTGCGGCGGGGCCGCCGTGGAACACGCATCCACGACGGCCCCGGGTGAGGTCCTGCGAGAGGAGGTCAGCGCGAGGCGCTGCCCCCGCGAACGGGGCCGTCGGCTGCCCGCTCGGTGCCCTGCGACGACGAGGCGCCCGACGGAGCGCCCGCCCCCGCGAGGACCGAGCCCTCGGCGGCCGCGAAGTCGCTCTCGTGCTCCTGCTCGATCTCGTCGGTCAGGTCGGGCAGGCCGGCCGCGAGCTCGCGCTCGAGGCGCTCGTCGAGACCGGACTTGGTCCCGAGCGGCACCTCCTTGAGGAACAGCACGCAGATCAGGCCGATGACCGCGAGGGGCACGGCGACGAGGAAGATCTCCGCGATGCCCTCGCCGTACGAGCGCTCGACGAGGTCGCGCATCGGGGCGGGGAGCGTCGAGACGTCCGGCACGGTGCCGCCCGTACCGTCGCTCGGCACGCCCATCTTGGCCAGGCCCTCCTGGATGGAGCTCGTGACCTTGCTCGCGAGGACGGCACCCAGGACGGAGACGCCGATCGCTCCGCCGAGCGTGCGGAAGAACGCGACGGTCGAGGTGCCCGCGCCCATCTCGGAGACGTCGAGGGTGTTCTGGACCGCGAGCACGAGGTTCTGCATGAGCATGCCCATGCTCGCGCCGAGGAAGAACAGGTAGACGCTGATGAGCACGAAGCTCGTGTGGTAGTCGATCGTCGAGAGGGCGAACAGCGACCCGACGAGCAGCACGCCACCGGTGACCATGAAGGCCTTGTAGCGACCGGTGCGCGTGATGAGCTGCCCGATCAGGGTCGACGCGACGAACGTCCCGACGATCATCGGGATGGTCAGCAGGCCCGACTCGGTCGCCGTCTTGCCGCGCGCGACCTGCATGTACTGGCTGAGGAAGACCGCGGTGCCGAACATCGCGACGCCGACCGCGACGCTCGCGAGGACCGCGAGGACGAACGTGCGGTTCTTGAACAGGTGCAGCGGGATGATGGGCTCGACCGCGCTCTTCTCGACCAGGACGGCCGCGACCAGCGCGAGCAGGGAGCCGATCACCATGACGGCGCTCTGCCACGAGACCCACTCGAAGTTGTTGCCCGCGAACGTGACCCACAGCAGCAGGGTCGAGACGCCGACGCTGATGAGCAGCGCACCCCAGTAGTCGATCTTCACGACACGGCGGGGGATGGGCGGCAGGTGCAGCGTGCGCTGGAGCACGACGATCGCGGCGATCGCGAACGGCAGACCCACGAAGAAGTTGAGGCGCCAGCTCACGGTGTCGGTCAGGACGCCGCCGAGGAGAGGCCCGCCGATCTGGCTCACGGCCATGATCGCGCCCATGAGGCCCATGTACTTGCCGCGCTCGCGTGGGGAGATGATGTCGGAGATGAGGACCATGGCGAGCGCCATGAGCCCACCGGCGCCGATGCCCTGGAGGGCGCGGAACGCGATGAGGGTGCCGACGTTCTGCGACAGGCCGGCCAGGGCCGACGCCACGACCGAGACGACCAGCGCGAGCTGGATGAGGACCTTGCGGTTCGTCAGGTCGGCGAGCTTGCCCCAGATGGGCGTCGAGATGGTGGTCGTCAGCAGGGTCGCGGTGACGACCCAGGTGAACGACGACTGCGACCCGTTCAGGTCGTTGATGATCTTGGGCAGCGAGCTCGAGACCACGGAGGTCGCGAGGATCGACACGAACATCCCGAGGAGGATGCCGGACAGTGACTCCAGCACCTCTCTGCGGGTCATGGTGGTGGTAGCGCTCATACGGGACTCACATTCATAGGTCGTGCTTTGTCGTCGAAAGGTCGTGGCAGTGCCCGACGGCGGAGGCCGGGCGGTGCGGGCGGGTCGCCCTGGGGGTGGTGCGGGTGCGGGGCCGGTGCGGTCAGGCGCGCGAGAGCGCCTCGGTGAGGCGCCCGAGCTGGTGGATCGACGCGTGCAGGTCCTCGGCGGTCCAGCCCGCGAAGGTCTCGGCAGTGCGGCTCATGAGGAGGCGGAAGGTCTCGTCGACCTTCTCCCGACCCTCGGGCGTGAGGGTCACGCTCCGGGCGCGCCGGTCGTCGTCGCACGCCGTCCGCTCGACGAGCCCCGAGTCGACGAGGTGCGTGACCTGTCGGCTCGCGACCGACAGGTCGACCTTGAGGTGGTGCGCGAGCTCGGTGACCTGGAGAGGGCCGCAGCGCTGCAGGAGGCGCAGCGCGCCGAGCGACGCCCGGGGGAAGTCGAGCTCGCGGGCCAGGCGGGCCGAGACCTCGCGCTGGGCGCGGTTGAGCTCCTCGAGGGCGACCGTGAGCTCCTTGACGGGGAGGTCGAGGACCCGCTCGTGGGGGGTGCTCGTGGACTCCGAGGGGGATGCCGTGCGGACGGCGGACGGGATGACGGGGGCGTCGAGGGAGGGGCTGGGGGAGAGGGGCACGCGAGAGATCTCCTTAGTTGCTGCAAGCAACCATAAACCCAGATGGTTGCTGAGGGCAATAGTTGCGGCGAGCATGTTCTTGGCACATCTGTACCGGTCGGTGGGACGAGCGCCTCGCGGACGACCCGGCGTCCGGCTCCCTGCGTACGATCGAGAGGTGAGCGAACAACCGGCCCCCAGTCACCGCCCGCGCCGCCCCGCGATGCTCGACCCGCGCGAGGCCGACGAGCTCCCCGGCGACCTCGACCCCGCGCTGCGCGACCAGATCGCCCACACGACCGCCGCCGCGATCGTGCACGGCGCGCGCGCCGCCGAGGACCCCGAGGTCGTCGACCGCCTCATCCGCCTCGTCGAGACCGAGGGCCTCGACGTCGTGTCCGGCCTCTGGGCCGACTCGGCCCCCGCGACCCTGCCCGGCGCGCTCTGGCGCCTGTACGTCCTGCGCGAGTGGGTGCGCCGCGACCCGCAGACCGTGGCGCTGCGCTACCGCCTCGGCGTCGACGCCGCCCCCGTCCAGGAGGTCGTCGCCGGAGTCGTCAGCCCGCCCGGTCCCGAGGACGTGCGCGAGCTCGCCGACGCGGTGCTCTCAGGCGTCTTCGCCGGCGACCTCGCCGTGGCGCTCGAACGAGCCGCCGCGTTCTGCCGCATCCTCGCCACGGGCGCCGCGTTCGACGCCGACGCGCGCGAGGCCGGTGACCCCGACTCCGCGCTGCGCATGACGCGCGGCGCCTCGTCGCTGCTGCGCACGGCCGAGGAGCTCGAGCACTCCGCCGCCCTGTGGCGGGCCGACAGGCTCGACTGACGCGGCGCCGTCGGGCCGGTGCGCGTTCCCTGTGCGCCGCAGCGGGCGCGGGGTCTCCCGACGGCTCGACGTACCCTCTGACCTGCGGGTTCGAAGCCTCCGGGACGCGGGCGTACGATGGTTCACGACGTCGGGTCGCGGTAGCCCCGGGCTCCAACATCAGCCGCTTCGAGCGGCCTTCGCGCCGACAGGCGCTCCCGGCCCGGCGTCGCCCCCACCACGACGTGAGCGCCGTCCGGCGTGCCCACCCAGGGCCCCTCGGACGCTCCCGCCGGTCGCCGAGAGCGATTGAACGTTCAGGCGACAGTTCGGCTACATTTGACGAGCGTTAGAGATGCGTTAACGCGCCCTCTGGCGCCACTCACCACAGCGTCACCTTCCAACAGAACACCTGTGACATCCGGGTGACGATCGCTCCGTGCGGTCGTCATCTGCCTGTGAAAACCCACCAGCGTCCAGCCCTTTCGGAGCCTCCCGTGCGCTTGCGCCTCACCCCGCGCGATACCTCGTTCTTCGACCTCCTCGCCGACTCCGCTCAGCACCTGGTCACCGGGGCGAACCTCCTGGCCGAGCTGCTCGGCGCAGACCGCCCGACCCGCAAGGAGCTCGCCAAGAAGCTCGCGGAGACCGAGCACCTGGCCGACGACGCGACGCACACGATCATGCGACGCCTCAACCAGACCTTCGTCACGCCGTTCGACCGCGACGACATCTACGGGCTGGCCTCCGCGCTCGACGACTGCATGGACTACATGGAAGAGGCCGCGGACCTCATCGTCCTGTACAAGATCGAGGAGCTGCCCGCCCGTGTCGGCGAGCAGGTCCAGGTCCTCCAGCGCGCCGCCGAGCTGACCGCCGAGGCCATGCCGCGCCTGCGCTCGCTCAACGACCTCGCCGAGTACTGGGTCGAGGTCAACCGCCTCGAGAACCAGGCCGACAAGATCCACCGCAAGCTCCTCGCCGAGCTCTTCGACAACGTCTCCGACCCGATCCTCCTCATCAAGCTCAAGGAGGTCATCGAGATCCTCGAGCAGGCCGCCGACGCGTTCGAGAAGGTCGCGAACATGGTCGAGACCATCGCGCTCAAGGAGTCCTGAGCCCCGTGGAATTCGCTCTGGTCGTCCTCGTCGTCGCGCTCGCGCTGAGCTTCGACTACACGAACGGATTCCACGACGCGGCCAACGCGATCGCCACATCCGTCTCGACGAGGGCCCTCACACCGCGTGCCGCGCTCATCATGGCAGCGGTCATGAACTTCGCCGGTGCGCTTCTCGGGACCGAGGTCGCCGAGACCATCGCGACCTCGATCGTCGACCTCGAGGACGTGCCACCGCACACGGCCCTCGTCGTGGTGCTGTGCGCCCTGGTCGGCGCGATCGTGTGGAACCTCATCACATGGTGGTTCGGGCTCCCGTCGTCCTCGACGCACGCGCTGATCGGTGGCCTCGTGGGCGCCGGGCTCGCCGGCGGGCTCGCGATCTACGGCGCCTCGATCGTCGACAAGGTCGTCCTGCCGATGATCTTCTCCCCGCTCGTGGGCTTCGGCCTCGCGTTCATCGTCATGGTCGGCCTGCTGTGGGCGTTCCGCCGCGCGGCACCTTCCAAGACCACCCGCCGCTTCCGCCTCGCGCAGACCGTGTCCGCCGCGGCCATGGCCCTGGGCCACGGCCTGCAGGACGCGCAGAAGACCATGGGCGTCATCTTCATGGCGCTCCTCACGGTCGGCTGGGCAAGCCCCGACGAGGGCATTCCCCTGTGGGTCAAGCTCGCCGCGGCCGCCGCGATCTCCGCCGGGACCTACTCGGGCGGCTGGCGCATCATGCGGACCCTCGGACGCAAGATCATCGAGCTCGACCCGGCGCGCGGGTTCGTGGCCGAGTCCGTCTCCGCGATCGTCCTCTACGTCAACGCGTTCGCGCTGCACGCGCCGGTCTCCACGACGCACACCATCACGTCCGCGATCATGGGCGTCGGTGCGACCAAGCGCCTGTCGGCCGTGCGCTGGGGCGTCGCGAAGAACATCGGCATCGCGTGGGTCCTGACGATCCCCGCCGCTGCGCTCGTGGCCGCGATCATGTACTGGATCCTGTCGCCGATCCTGCTCTGACCCGACAGGCCTCTCACCTGCTC
>NZ_JBHUAD010000230.1:0-6062 GCF_042789955.1 Oerskovia sp. NPDC056781 | reverse complement strand
ACCGTACGCCGGTCGGGGCCCACGGGCGTTCTCCCGACTCGTCGGGCAGGGCTCGGCAGGCGGACCCGGACGATCGTGACCCGACGGTCCGGGATACTGGAGCCGGCCACCGTGCCGTCCCTGATCGCTGCGACCCCGAGGACCCCCGTGACCCACCCCCAGCCCGTCGTCCACGACCCCGGCAAGACCCTCGGCATCGTCGGGCTCGTGCTGTCGATCCCCCTGTCGCTCGTCGGTCTGGTCCTCGGGATCGTCGGGCTCGTGAAGTCACGGCGGGCCCGGCTCAACAACTGGTGGGCCGTGGCCGCGATCGTGGTCTCGTTCCTCGTGATCGTCGCGATCGTGATCTGGGCCGCGACCCTGGTGTGGCTCATGGGCGAGTGCGCAGAGCTCGGCCCGGGGATCCACGACGTGAACGGCCGCCCGATCGAGTGCGTCGCCGGATCCTGACCTTCCCCTGGCGGGCAACGGCCCGCTGCGTCACGTGCACCCCGCGTACGACACCGCAGCGCGTGGCTCAGCCGAGCGGCGCCAGGTCCGGGCTCTGCACGCACAGCGCACCGCGCCGCGCACCCTCGCCCAGCGCCTCGACGACCCCCGCCCCTCGCAGGTGGGCGTCGAGGTAGCCCGCGAAGAACGCGTCGCCCGCACCGTTGGTGTCCACGACCCGCTCGACGGCGACAGCAGGCACCTCGACCCACTCGCCGTCGGCGGTGAGGGCACTCGCCCCCCGCGCACCGTGCGTGCACACCACGAGCCGGGCTCCGGCCGCCACGCGGCCCTCCATGAAGGCCCGGTACCCCGGGAGCCGGTCCGAGCTGAGGAACAGGTACGAGGCCGACTCGACGAACTCGCGGTGGAACTCGGCCTCGCCGTCGTAGTCGTGCACGTCGCACCACACGTCCTTGCCCAGACGGCGCGCCTCGCGCAGCAGCGGCAGGGCGGGCAGCGCGAGGTCGACCACGACGGCCGGAGCAGCGGTCAGCGCCGCGACGGCGGCGTCCCACGTCCGCCCAGGGGCCACGTCGCCGGGAGCCTGGAGATAGATCGACAACCGCTCACCCGTGCCGCCCATCAGGTTGAGGTGGCGCTCGGTCCGACCGTCCGGCGACGGTTCCACGAGGAGCGCGACCCCCGCCTGCCGCAGGACGTCCTCGACGCGGGGAGCGACGTCGTCGGACCCCAGGACCGTGCGCAGCACGACCCCGCGACCCAGGGCGCGCAGGTTGAGGGCCTTGCCCGCCGACGTCCCACCGACCGTGGCCCGGTGGCGCTCGGCGAACAGCGTCTGCGAGCGCGGCTCGGGCAGGGAGTCGAGATAGACGAGCTCGTTCCACGAGGCGGGGCCGGCGACGAAGACGGGCGCGGAGGTGTCCATGGACGCCGACGCTACCCGGGCGCGGGGGTCAGCCGGGCGAGAACGTCTCGCGGGCCCGGTCGCCGAGCGCCGGACGACGGTCGGTCCACATGCGCTGTGCATCGCGGGCCGCCGAGAGCACCGCAGGGTCGACGTCGGCGATCGCCAGCCCCTCACGGGACTCGACGTGCGCGACGCGGCGCCCTAACGGGTCGAAGACCGCCGACCCGCCGATGAAGTCGCTCGGAGCCCCGACGAGACCGGCGAAGACGACGTACATCCCGTTGTCGAGGGCACGGGCCGCGTAGTGCAGGTCCCGCCGGTGGGCGCCGCCGGGGAAGTACGCGCCGCTGTTGACGTAGACGCTCGCCCCGTCGGCCGCGGCCGCGGCAGCGTGCTCGGGGAAGTTCGCGTCGTAGCAGACGGACAGGGCTACCTCGACGCCGTCGACGGTCAGACTCGCGCCGCCGGGCCCCGCGGAGAAGGTGTCGCGCTCGCTCGCGTGCAGGTGCTGCTTGTCGTAGGCGACCCATGGAGCGCGCCCCGGCGCGACCACCAGGTCGGTCAGAGCGCGACGTCCGCCGTGGTCGAGCGCCGTGTTCAGCACGACGACGGTCCCCGTCGCGTCGACCGTGCGCTGCAACGCCGACGCCCAGGACAGGTCGTCGGCGCGAGGCAGCGGTCGCGCGAAGACGGCGTCGTCGTAGCCCGTCACGAACGCCTCGGGGAAGACGACGAGGCGCGCACCCGCCGCGGCCGCCTCGGCCGTGAGACGTGCGGCCTTCTCGACGTTGGCGACCGTGTCGCCCGGGATCGCCTCCGCCTGGACGGCGGCCACTCTCAGCATCACGGGGGTGATGGTAGCGGGTTCGACGCGGGGCGCCGCAGCGCCGACGGGTCCGTCGACGTGGGAGCGCTCCTTACGGCACAGGGCTCCCGGGCGTGGTAGACATCGAGAACGTGCAGGACGGCGGTCGACCTCAGGGGGCGAGGGATGTTCGCATCTGCGTGGCACGCGAGAAGAAGGCGTCCGGTACCGCCGTGGTGGTGACGTTCGTCGGGCTCGTGCTGGCTGCACTCGGGCTCATGCTGCTCGCGCGGGTTGGGACCGGCGTTCGCCGGCGCAGGGACGAGCCGAGCACCGGCGCGCACGGAACCGGCATGGCCCTGGGCGGCGGCCTCGTCTTCTGGGGTGCGCTGCTCGTCGTCATCGACACGTGGAACGGCTAGTCGCCAGGTGTTCTCGGGTGGGCGAAGCCCGCCGCCGGACCGCCCGCGGGCTGGTGCATCCTGCGGGTCCGGCGTGCGCGGTCAGCAGTCGGCCCCCACGTGGCCCCAGGCAGCACAGGATGACGGAACGACGAAGGCCCGGAACCTGACGGTTCCGGGCCTTGTGCCTGGTGGAGCTAGGGGGATTCGAACCCCCGACCTTCTCATTGCGAACGAGACGCGCTACCAACTGCGCCATAGCCCCAGAGCGAGGTCAACATTAGCACCTGTTCCGAGTGCTTCGACAATCCGTCGTCCTCGCGGCGCACCCGGGCCCCCACGCGGGGCACCTACCCGCCCGAGACGCGTCTGCGGGCCAGGATCTCGTTGAGGTCCAGGCCCAGCGTCTCGGTCTTGGGCTTCTTGTCGTCGCCTGCCGCGGGGGCCGCAGGACGGGGCGACACCGGCGCGGCCGGCACACCCGGGACCATCGGCACGCCGGTCACCTCCGCGCCCGTCGCCTCGGGGGCGGGGCGGGGAGTGGCGGCCGGTGCGACAGGGACGGCCACCTGGACCGGCGCGATGCCGGTCTCGGAGGCCGTGGGCTTCATGGTGTACGTCGGGCGTGGCACCGGAACCGGTTCCCAGGCTCCCCCGGGCTCGCCGTCGGTCGACGGGGCCGTCCGCTCGGGGCGGGGTGTTCCCTCGGGCGCGGCCGAGCCCGAGGCAGGCACCACCTCGGCGACCTCCGCCTCGATCACGACGACGACCGGCTCCTCACGGTCCCGGTCGTCGAACAGCTCGCCACCGCTCGCACCCGTGCGGGGTCGGGCTAGGTCGGGCTCCGGTTCGACACGGGCGGTCGATCCGGTCGCGGGACGCCGGTCGCGGCTGCGCGCAGCGCCTCGTTCGAGGTCGGCGGGCGTGACGCGCGGGATCATCTGGGTGCTCGTCTGCGAAGGGCGCACGGCGTGCCCCGTGACGCGCGAAGGGTGGACGTTGCGCGGCGCGACCGGGCTTCCCTGCACCGGGCCTCGTGAGGCGCGTGCGGCCTCCCGGGCGGCCGCACGACGGTCCGCGAGCCACACGGTGTCGGCCCGGCGTGCGGCGAGCACCGCCTGACGTCCCAGGACGAGGACCAGGACGAGCGCCGCCGTCGGGCCCGCTGCTGCGTACCAGGACACGAGGCCGAAGCCGACCGCGACCCACGCACCCGCGGTCGCGAGCAGCAGCAGGATCGTCAGCACGAGTCGCCGGCGCGCGGCCTTGGCGCGACGCTCGAGCAGAGCGATGCGTGACGGCGAGGGCGCCCGGCGGGCCGGGAACGGGTCGTCGAACCCGCCCTCGGCGCGGCGCCCGGGCGGGATGGACGGGCGAGGGTCTCCCGTGCGGACGTCGTTCTCCATGGTCTGCGGCCCCTCCTTCGACGACGGCCGGTGGCCGGTGCCACCGGCCGTGACCTGCTGGACTTCTCTCGCTGCGGCCGGGCCGGGGTCGCCGGCGTCGGAGACCCGCAGCAGGATCCCGACGTCGGGCTCCGTGGCGACGGCCGGACCCAGGAGCAGCGAACGACCCTCGGCGGGCCCCAGGTGCCCGCGGGGCGCACGACGCTCACGCTTGCCCGACGCGACCCCCAGGACCCGCAGCGAGCCGGAGAACCGGTCCTCGACCCGCGAGTCCAGGAACTGCTGACGCTGCTTGACGCGGTGCGGCACGTAGTAGGCGAACCAGATCACGAACAGGGCAAGGACTGCCACGCCTGCCGAGCCCGTCGTCGATTCCACATGCCGACCGTAGGCGAGCCGCCAGGTGGGCTCCCGGACGCCGCACGGCGTGTCGGTCCTTTTCCCTGACGGGACCATGCACTATGGGGCGTCGCGACGCCGCTCCTGCCAGCGGGTCAGGAGCCCGTCCGGGACCTCCTCGGTCGTGATCGCGAACGTGCGGTGGTCGCACCACTGGCCCTGGATGTGGAGGTAGCGCTCGCGCACGCCCTCGTCCCGCAGACCCAGCTTCTCGACGACGCGCAGGCTCGGACCGTTCTCCGGACGGATGTTGATCTCGATGCGGTGCAGCCCCAGGACCTGGAAGCAGTAGTCGACCGACATCGCGACCGCGGTGGGGATCACGCCCCGGCCGGCGACGTGCTCCCCGACCCAGTACCCGATGCTCGCCGAGCACAACGACCCGTACGTGATGCTCGACACCGTGAGCTGCCCGACGAGCTCTCCGTCCAGCTCGACCGCGAACGGCAGGGTCGTGCCCGCGCGCGCCTGGGCCGACAGGATCCGCACGTACTCGCCGAAGGTCGGCGGGCCACCGCCCGCACCCGGCCGGGGCGACGTCGCCTCCCAGCGTTCGAGCCACGAGGCGTTGCGGGCACGGAGCGTCATCCACGCGTGCCCGTCCTTGCGGCGCAACGGTCGCAGCACCACGCTGCCGTCCGTCGCGTCCTCGCGGAGCGTGACCGGCCACGGCTTCGACACGCTCCACGTCCGTGCGAGCTTGTTCGTCATAGTTCCCGTGCCCATCGATCGTCCGTCCCCGGCAGCAGAGCCCGAGACGTCGTGCCTTCGAGCACCAGGATCACCGACGCGACGCCTGGTGGACAGGGTGTATCACGACCTGACACGCCGACACCAGCAGCGGGTACGCCCGTACCGAAAGCTGACGGACGTCGTCGATGGCGTGAGGACGCACCTCCCTGGGCCACCCGCCGCCCGCCAGGCTCCACGATCCGGGTCCTTTCCGTCCGACGACGACAGCACGGACACTTCTTGCCCGAACCTTTGCGACAATAGGCGCATGAGTGGCCCGGTTCAGCCCTATCCCCTGCATGGAAGCATCGAACCCGAGGACGCGAAGGAGATCCTCCGAAAAGCCATCCGCACCGCTCGATCCGCCCGTACCGAGCGCCGCCGCGACGAAGCGGCACTGGCGATCGCCGACGTGATCGAGACCATCCCCGAGGTCCTGTCCGCGCGTTGCGTCGCCACGTATGCGGCGCGTCCCGCCGAGCCCGGCACCACCGCGATGCTCGAGCGGCTCTCCGCCCGCGGCGTCCGCGTGCTCCTGCCCGTCCTGGGTGCGGGGCTCCAGCGCGACTGGGCCGAGTTCGACGGCGCGCACGACCTCCAGGTCCGCGCCCCGGGCAGGCCTCCCGAGCCGAGCGGTCCCACGCTCGGGGCGGCCGCGCTCGCCGACGCCGACGTCGTCATCGCGCCCGCGCTCGCGGTCGACTCGAACGGCGTCCGTCTCGGGCAGGGCGGCGGCTGGTACGACCGCGCGCTCGAGCACGTGCGCCCCGGCACCAAGGTGATCGCCGTCGTGTTCCCCGAGGAGGTCTACGACGCGACGGACCGTCCGCTGCCCCTCGAGAAGCACGACCGGACCGTGGACGCCGTCGCGACGCCGCTCGGCTGGCGCTGGATCGGTCAGGACTGACCGGCTCCGCCGCCCCTCGGACATGCACCAAGGGCCCGCCCGGGCACCAGCC
>NZ_JBHUAD010000229.1:0-6079 GCF_042789955.1 Oerskovia sp. NPDC056781 | reverse complement strand
GGGCACGGGGCCGGACCGGCCGGGGGCCGGGCCGGCCGGGGCGGCCGGGGCGGCCGGGGCGGCCGGGGCGAGCACCGTCTCGGACGGCCACGGCGAGGTGAGCACCGCGACGGGTGGGACCGGCCCGGAGCCGACCGGTCGCGTGGTGGCGGGCGTCGTCGGGTCCTGGTCGGCCGAGGCGCGCGTCCTGCTGGTGCAGTACCTGGCGATCGCCCCGGGCCGCCGCGGAGGTGGCATCGGTGCCGCGCTGCTCGGGGCCGCGGTCGCCGCGTGGCTGAAGGACCTGCGCCCGGTCATGGTGCTCGGCGAGGTCGAGCATCCGCAGTTCCATGCCGCGAGCGAGGCGCACGGCGACCCCGAGGCTCGGCTGCGGTTCTACGCCCGCCACGGAGGGCGCGTGCTCGCGGTGCCGTACTTCCAGCCCGGCAACGAGCCGGGGGCCGAGCGGGTCCCGGCGCTGCTGCTCATGACGCTCGCGACCGAGGACCCGGGGGCGACGAGCGTCCCCGCCGCGCCGCTGCGCACGTTCCTGCGGGAGTACTTCGAGGCCAGCGAGGGATCCTTGGCCGACGACGCCCCGACCCGCGCCCTGCTCGACGCGGTGTCGGGCGACCGGGTCGCACTGCTCGGCGTGGACGAGCTGGACCGCGTGCCCGTGGGGCTGCTCGACGGGTCGTCGCTGCGCGCACCGGCGGGCTGACCCCGTCCGGGCCCGGCCGTCTCCTGCGGGCCTCAGGAGGCGTCGGCCTGCGGCTCCTCGGCCGTCGCGGGGCCCGCGTAGTACACCGCGGTCTCGCCGTAGTCCTTGCGGGCGAGCAGCTCCCACCCGGTCGGCCACGTCGGCTCGGGGCTGCGCGTCGAGCGCTCGACCACGACGACCGCGTCCTCGACGAGCGCCGAGGCCTGCGCGAGCTGGCGCAGGAGCTCGGCGACGACGGTCTCCGACACGTCGTAGGGCGGGTCGATGAAGACGACGTCCCACGTGGTCGACGGGGGCGACTGCACGAACTTCTCGGCCTTGTCCTGCACGACCTGCACGTTCGTCAGGCCGAGAGTCTTCACGTTGGCCCGGCAGACCTCTGCCGCGACGCGGGCCGCGTCCACGAGCACGACTCGCTGCGCACCGCGCGAGGCCGCCTCGAGGCCCAGGGCGCCGGACCCTGCGTACAGGTCCAGGACGTAGGCGCCGTCGAGGACCCCGTAGTGCTCGAGCCGCGAGAAGATCGCCTCGCGTACCCGGTCGCTCGTGGGCCGCGTCCCCTTGGGGGGCACCTGCAGGCTGCGTCCACCGACCGTCCCGGCCACGATCCTCGTCATGCGGACAGCCTAGACGGACGCTCTGGCACGCCCGCGCCGCCTGGACGGCGTCACCCTCAGCGGGCACGACCGTCACCCCCGGCGGGCCAGCGCGTCACCCCTGGTCGGCAGAACCGTCACGCGCGTTCCAGGAACTCCTCGCGCTCGGGGTCGAGCTGGCTCGCGATCGCGGCCCGCAGCTCGGGGTGCTGCTCGAGGTCCGGGTCGGCGGCGACGACCTCCGCGGCGTCGGCGCGCGCCTGCTCGATCACCGCGACGTCCTTGACGACGCGCAGCAGCCGCAGCGAGCTCGCCCTGCCGGACTGGGCCGCGCCCAGCACGTCGCCCTCGCTGCGCAGCTCGAGGTCCACGGTCGCGAGCCGGAACCCGTCCGTCGTCTCGGCCATGGTCTCGACGCGCACGGCCGCGGGGGTCCCGGGCTCGACGGTCGAGACGAGCAGGCACAGTCCCGGTGCGGACCCGCGGCCCACGCGCCCGCGGAGCTGGTGAAGCTGCGAGAGGCCGAAGCGGTCGGCGTCGAACACGACCATGACGGTGGCCTCGGGGACGTCCACGCCGACCTCGACCACGGTCGTGGAGACCAGCACCTGGACGGTCCCGGACGCGAAGTCGGCCATGACCTTCTCCTTGTCCGCGGGGGCCATCTGCCCGTGCAGGACCCCGACGACGAGCCCGCGCAGGGCCGGCACGCTCGCGAGCTCCTCGGCGACCTCGAGCACGGCGCGCAGCGGTGGTCGGTCCGACCCGGCGCCCTGTCCGTCCAGGTCGAGGAAGTCGGGCACCTCGTCGAAGTCGTCGGTCCGGGTCTTCCTCTTCGCGGCGGCGCCCTCTCCGTCGGCGGCGCCCGAGCCCGCCGCAGGTTCGTCGGGGTGGATCCGCGCGCACACCACGTAGGCGCGGTGGCCGGCGTCGACCTCCTCGCGCACGCGCTGCCACGTCCGGTCCATCCAGGCCTCGTTGTCCGCGGGGACCACGTGCGTCGTGATGCCGGCGCGGCCGGCCGGGATCTCGGTGAGCGACGACGTCTCGAGGTCGCCGAACACGGTCATCGCGACCGTGCGCGGGATGGGGGTCGCGGTCATGACGAGCAGGTGCGGGCTGGTGCGGGCCTTGGCGCGCAGCGCGTCGCGCTGCTCGACGCCGAAACGGTGCTGCTCGTCGACCACGACGAGGCCGAGG
The DNA here is from genome assembly GCF_042789955.1 of Oerskovia sp. NPDC056781. Taxonomy (NCBI): domain Bacteria; kingdom Bacillati; phylum Actinomycetota; class Actinomycetes; order Micrococcales; family Cellulomonadaceae; genus Oerskovia; species Oerskovia sp. NPDC056781. The sequence continues at coordinate 3,583 of NZ_JBHUAD010000229.1, read as the reverse complement.
TCCGCGAACTGCACGTTCTCGCTCAGCAGCGCGTGGGTCCCGACGACGATCCCCGCCCGGCCGCTCGCTGCGTCGAGCAGCGCGCCCTTCTTGGCCGCGGCTCCCATCGACCCCGTGAGGAGCGCCACGCGCGTGCCGTGGTCGGCCCCGCCCAGCATGCCCTCCTCCGCGAGAGGTCCCAGCAGGGTCCGCAGGGTGCGGGCGTGCTGCGAGGCGAGCACCTCGGTGGGAGCCAGGAGCGCGGCCTGCCCTCCGGCGTCGACCACCTGGAGCATCGCGCGCAGCGCGACGACCGTCTTCCCCGAGCCGACCTCTCCCTGGAGCAGGCGCTGCATGGGCCGCGAGAGCGCGAGCTCGCCGGAGATCTCCTCGCCGATCTCGCGCTGCCCCGCCGTGAGCGTGAACGGCAGCGACGCGTCGAAGTCCGCGAGCGCGCTGGGCTCGCCCGGTGCGCGCAGCGGCCGCGCCGTGGCCTCCTCGGCCTCGGCCCGCGCGCGCCGCTGGGCGAGCGCAGCCTGCAGGACGAACGCCTCCTCGTAGCGCAGCCGGTCCCGCCCGTGCTGCCACTGGCGCGTGTCGAAGGGTTCGTGGACGTCCTTGAGCGCCGCGTGCCGGGACCCGAAGCCCCGGGCCTCGCGCACGGCGGGCGGCAGCGGGTCGGGCACCTCGTCCTCGGTCAGCGGGTCGAGGACCTGTCGGACGGCCTTCTGGATGCGCCAGCTCGGGATCGAGGCGCTCGCCGGGTAGAGCGGGATGGGGCGCCGCGCCTCGACGAGGGCGGCCTCCTCGTCGTCGGCGTCGACCCCGATGACGAGGTAGTCCGGGTGCGTGAGCTGGCGAGCCCCGCGGTAGGCGCTCACGACGCCCGTGAACAGGCCCGTGCGGCCGGGCTGGAGACGGCTCTCGTGGGTGCGCAGTGCACCGGTGCCCTTCGCGAAGAACGTCAGGGAGAGGCGGTGGACGCCGTCGGTCACCTCGGCCTGGAGCATGGCGCCTCCGCGTGAGCGCATGGCCCGCACGGTGGCCTGGACGACCCGGGCCATGATCGTGACGTGCTCGCCCAGCACCAGGCCGCCGAGGTCGGTGAGCTTGCCCGGGTCGCCGTAGCGGCGCGGGTAGTGGCCCAGCAGGTCGCCCGTGGTCTCGAGTCCCAGCTTGGCGAGAGCGCCCGCCGAGCGTGGGCCGAGCACCTTGGTCAAGGGCTCGGCGAAACGGTCGACGGGCCCGATCACCAGGTCGCCCGCGAGGCGCCGCGTGCCGGTCAGGTGGTCCGCGTCCGTCGCGGGGGCGGCGGCACGAGGGTCGATGCTCATTCTGCTCCCAGTTCGAGGTCGGCGTGGTCGCGCCCCGAGTCGAGGACGACGACCTCGATGCCCGGGACGCGCTGGCGGGCGATGGCCGCGACGACGTCGATCACGACGGGGTCGACCTGTCGCCCCGGCAGGACGGTCAGCACCTCGTCGTCGGCGCGGAGGAGGCCTTCGAGCGCGGGTCGCACGAGCGCTCCGTCCGCGGGGACCTGGACGGCCCGGACGTCGTCGAGGGTCTCCCGCATGAGGGGGACGACGTCGTCGACGGAGCCCAGGGTCGCTGCGGCGAGCGCGGCCACGACGTGCAGGTCGGTAGGAGCGTCGAGCACCTCGATGCCCCGCAGGTCGCCGGCGCCCGCGCCGACGAGCCTGCCGGCCGCGCGGGCCACGTCGGCCGCGGCCTCGCTCCCGGGCAGGACGGCGACGCGGCGCGCGCCGGTGTCCACGGCCACGCGCAGCACCTCGCCCGGCGTCGGCGCCTGGTCGGTCGCGAGGAGGACGACGGCCCCGCTGCGGGCCAGGTCCGGCACGAGGCCGGGGGCCGACGTGATCGCGACGACGCCGTGCTCGGGCACCTCGCCCGGCGTCGAGACCACGTGCCCGTGCAGGCCGCGCGCCGCGACCTGGGTCGCGAGGTGCCGGACGCACACCTGGCGCAGGCGGGCGTCGCCGGCCGCGGTCCTGGCGGCCTGCACGGCGCGCGCGGGGTCGTCGGTGTGCACGTGGGCCTGCCAGACGCCCTCCCCCACGACCACGACCGAGTCGCCGACCTGTGCGAGGGCCGCGCGCAGCGCGTCGGCGAGGGACGACGACGGAGCCGGGGTGCCTGTGCCGTCTGTGCCGTCTGTGCCGTCTGTGCCGTCGACCACGAGCATGACCTCGAACTCGCCGTCGATCCCGACGGGCGCGTGCTCGGGCACCGTACCGGTCACCGGCCCGACGGCGTCGCTCCCCTGCACGGCCGGGCTCGCCGTGACATCGGTCACGTCGCCGCCACGGGTGCGTCCTCTCGTCATGGGGGCCATGGTGCCGTCGGCCACCGACAGGGAGCCGTCCGGGCCGAGGCGCACGTCGCCGTCGGTCGCGACGTCGTCGGTCCCGGCGGCCCCGGCGGCGACTCCCAAGGCCCGGCACAGCGCGTCGAGGACCAGCACGAGCCCGAACGCCCCGGCATCGAGCACGCCCGCGCGGGACAGGACGTCGAGCTCTCGGGGGCTGCGCAGCATGGCCTCGTGCGCCCCCGTGCGCGCCGCGAGCACGACGCCGCTCAGGTCGGCCCCGGCGTCCGCCGCGAGGCGCCCGGCGACGGCGGCTCCGTCGGCCGCCGTGAGGATCGTGCCCGGGACCGGGACCGCGACGGCCGCGTAGGACGAGCGGGCCGCCGCCTCGAGACGCGTCGCGACCCGCAGGGACCCGACGGGCTCGTCGGCCACGGTGGTCGCCCCGGCGAACCCGCGCAGGAACTCGCTGAGGATCACGCCCGAGTTGCCGCGGGCCCCGATCAGCGCACCCCGCGCGAAGGCGAGCAGCAGGGTGTCGACGGGCTCGCCGTCGGGCACCTCGCCCACGGCGCGCGCCCCCTCGGTGACGGTCAGGAACAGGTTGGTCCCCGTGTCGGCGTCTGCCACCGGGAACACGTTCGCGCGGTCGATGCGCGCCCTGGCCTCGCCCAGCGTCCGGACCGTCTCCGCCACCCACGCCCGCACCACCGCGGGCTCGATGTGCTCCGTGCCGTCCGTCACGCTCGTGGGGCTCCTTCGTCGGGGTCGGGCGCGCGGGGGTGCCGAACCCCCGCAGAGCCTGCGATACTTACCGGACCACCGTAGTCCGCCCTGCGCGCTGCACCATGCACGCTCTCGGGTCGGTTTGGGGTGGAGGGTGGCCATCGGCTACCCTATGGAGGTTGCCCGGACAGATCCGGGCGACCACGGACGTTCCCCGGCCTGTGTGCTGGTTCGGAGCGTTCACCCCACAGACCATTCACTACGTCGCCGCTGTCCTTTCGCGGAGGCGTGCACGACGATCAGGAGAAATCGTGGCTGCCAACTGCGAAGTCTGCGGCAAGGGCCCGAGCTTCGGGCACAGCATCTCGCACTCGCACATCCGTACGAAGCGTCGCTGGAACCCGAACATCCAGCGCGTCCGTGCGATCGTCTCGGGTACCCCGAAGCGTCTCAACGTGTGCACCTCGTGCCTGAAGGCCGGCAAGGTCGTCCGTCACGTCTGAGCCTTCCCGCTCGTTCGCCGAAAGCCCGCCAGGACTCGTCCTGGCG
>NZ_JBHUAD010000228.1:0-6099 GCF_042789955.1 Oerskovia sp. NPDC056781 | reverse complement strand
GGGGTGGGACGTGCTCAGGACTGGAAGGCCGACGGCAGGTACTCGTCGACGTTGTCCTTCGTCACGACCGGCGCGTAGAGCTGGATCTGGCGCGGGACCCCCATCGAGGCGAGGTCGCTCATCGACTTGCCCTGGACCGCGAGGCGGGCGAGCTTGACGCCGTCGGCAGCCTGCGTGGACGGGTAGACGACCGTGGCCTGCAGGACCGTGTCGCCCGCCTTGATGTCCTCCATGACGTCCTTCGAGCCGGCGCCGCCGACCATGAAGAACTCGTCACGGCCTGCCGCGTCGATCGCGGAGAGCACACCGATCCCCTGGTCGTCGTCGTGGTTCCAGATCGCGTCGATCTTGGGTGCGGCCTGGAGGAGGTTCGACGCGGCCTGCTCTCCGCCCTGGACGGTGAAGTCGGCCGCGACGCGGTTGCTCACGTCGAGCCCGCAGCCCTCGAGCGCGTCGGCGAAGCCCTTGCTGCGGTCCTGCGTCAGGGGCAGCGAGTCGATGCCCGCGATCTCGGCGACGACGGCGTCCGGGTTGTCGCCGAGCTGCTCGCAGATGTACGTGCCGGCGCTCACGCCCATGCCGTAGTTGTCGCCGAGGACGGTGGCGCGGGCGGCGAACGGGCTGGAGAACTCGCGGTCGACGTTGATGACCGTGATCCCGGCCTCCATCGCGTCGGTCGCGACCTCGGTCAGCGCCGCGCCGTCGAACGGCAGGATGACGATCGCGTCGACACCGTCGTTGATGAAGGTCTCGATCTGGCTGATCTGCAGGTTGACGTCGTTGGTGCCCTCGGCGACCTTGAGGTCGACGTCGTCGTACTTGGCGGCCTCGGCCTGGGCGGCCTTGGTGATGGCCCCCATCCAGCCGTGGTCGGCGGCCGGGGCCGAGAACCCGATGACGACCTTGTCGCCCGACGCGTCGTTGTCGGACGACGCGACCGGGGCGGCGGCGGCGCCGGTCTCCTCGGCCTCGGGGGTGTTCGAGGTGCAGGCCGAGGCGAACAGCGCGACCGAGGTGAGAGCCACGGTGGCGAGGGTCAGACGGCGACGCACCGAGGTGCGGGTACGAGCGGACATGAGGATCTCCCTTGATTCTGGTCCTGCTGGTGCTGGTTGGGACGTGCTGGGGTCCGGCCCCGGGGGGCGGGGCCGTCGTGCGGTGCGGTGCGGTCGTGCGGTGCGGTGCGGTGCGGTCGTGCGAGAGCCCCGACGGCGGGGCGTCAGGCGGATCTGGCGCGCGAGGCGAAGCGCTGCTGGAGGAGCACGGCGACCACGATGATCACGCCCTTGGCGACGGCCTGGGCCGAGGTCGACATGTTGTTCTGCGTGAAGACGTTGGTCAGCGTGGTGAAGATGAGGACGCCGAGCACGGTGCCGACGATCGTGCCGCGACCGCCCACGAGGAGCGTCCCGCCGACGACGACCGCCGCGATGACGTCGAGCTCGTAGAACAGGCCGTTCGTCGAGGAACCGGCCGTGGTGCGGGCGAGCATCATGACGGCCGCGATGCCGGTCGTCAGACCGACCAGTCCGTAGAGGTACATCGTGTGGCGCTTGACCTTGATGCCCGCGAGCCGGGCCGCCTCGGGGTTGCCGCCGACGGCGACCGTGCGGCGGCCGAACGTCGTGCGGTTGAGGAGGAACCAGCCCGCGACGGCCACGACCGCGAACATCCACACGAGCACGGGGACGCCGAGCAGGTCCGCGCGGAAGAACTCGAGGAACGCGTCGACCTCGGTGACGCGCTGGGTCTGCCGGTTGGAGATCATCTCGGCGAGGCCGCGTGCGCCCACCATCATGGCAAGGGTCGCCATGAATGCGACGACCTTGCCGTACGCGACGAGGACGCCGTTGATCAGGCCGCAGGCCGTGCCGACCGCGAGCGCCACACCGACCATGACGATCCAGTGGGTGTCGGCGGCCATGGTCTGGGTCGCGAGCGTGCTCGCCCAGACCGTGGCGAGCCCCATGACGGACCCGACGGACAGGTCGATCCCGCCGCCCGTGATGACGAAGGTCATCCCGATGCTCAGGACGCCCAGGACGGCGGCCAGGCGCAGGATCGTCAGCAGGTTGTTGACGTTCGCGAAGTTCTCCCCCGCTGTCGCGTACCCGACGATGCACAGCGCGACGAGCGCCACGACGAGGCCGATGTTCCGCCCCACTGATCCACTGAACAAATTGCGGCGCGACCGTCTGCCGTCGTGCACCTCGGAGCTCGGGGCGTGCCCCGGTCCGTCCACGACGGCGGCGCGAGCCACCTCCTGCTCGCTCATGCGGCACTTCCTTCCATGACGAGGTCGAGCACGCCGTGCTCGTCGATCGAATCTGCTGGGCCTTCGTGCACGACACGTCCCTCCGAGATCACGAGGACGCGGTCGGAGAGACCGAGCACCTCGTCGATCTCGCTCGAGACCACGAGCACGGCCGCACCGGACGCCGCGAGGTCGCGGATCAGTGCGTAGATCTCGGCGCGCGCCCCGACGTCGACGCCCCGGGTGGGCTCGTCGAGCAGGAGGACCCGGCACCCGTGCACGAGCCAGCGCGCCAGGAGCGCCTTCTGCTGGTTGCCGCCGGACAGTGTCCGGGCGTTCCGCTCGACCCCGGCGGGACGCAGGTCCAGCGAGACGGCCTGCTCCTTCGCCGCGGCCCGCTCCGCCCTCTCGTCGAGGAAGCCCGCCTTCGCGAAGCGACCGAACGTCGAGAGCGTGATGTTGCGGTAGACCGGTTCGTCGAGCAGCAGGCCCTGGCTCTTGCGCTCCTCGGGGCACAGGCCGATGCCCGCGTCGACCGCGGCGGCGACCGAGCCACCGCGGAGCTTCTTGCCGCCGACCGCGACGGTCCCCTGGGTCGCGCGACGCGCCCCGTAGACGGTCTCGAGGATCTCGGACCGGCCGGAGCCGACGAGCCCGGCGAAGCCGAGGACCTCACCGGCGCGCACCTCGAAGGAGACGTCCGCGAACTTCCCCTCGAGCCCGAGCGACTCGACCGCGAGCAGCACATCCGCCTCGTCGGCGACGGGCTCGCGCTCGGGGAAGACGTTGTCGACCGCGCGGCCCGTCATGAGCTTGATGAGCTCGGCGGTCGGCGTCTGCGAGACCGCGAGGTTCTGCGCGACCGTGCGCCCGTCCTTGAGGACCGTGATCCGGTCGCCGATCGCCCGGATCTCCTCGAGGCGGTGCGAGATGTAGACGATCGCGACCCCGCTCCCGGTGAGCTGGCGGACGACGCGGAACAAGTTCTCGACCTCTTCGCTGTCGAGCACGGCGGACGGCTCGTCCATGACGATGACCCGGGCGTCGTGCGAGAGGGCACGGGCCATGGACACGATCTGCTTGCCCGCGGCGGACAGCTCGCCCACCTCGCGGTGGGGCGAGATCTCGGGGTGCCCGAGGCGCTTCATGAGCTCACGCGTGTTCTTGGCCGCCGTCCGCCGGCTGGAGAAGCCCGCGGTCGACAGCTCGTGCCCGAGGTAGATGTTCTCGGCGACGGTCAGACCGTCGACGACGTCGAGCTCCTGGTACATCGTGGCGACCCCGAGCTTGAGCGCGGCCACGGGGTGCGGGATGGTGACGACCTCGCCGTCGATGAGGATCTGCCCCTCGTTGGGCTGGTGTGCGCCGGCGAGCACCTTGATGAGGGTGGACTTGCCGGCACCGTTCTGTCCGAGGAGGCAGTGGACCTCTCCGGGGAGGATGTCGAGATCGACGCCGTCGAGTGCTCGGGCGCCGGGAAACTGCTTGACGATGCTCCGCATCTGCAGGAGCGGCCGGGTGGGCTGAGGGTCTGCGTTGACCATGTGGGAGAAACTAACCGACCTTTTGACGGCGGTCAAGCAGAAGGTCCTGATCTTTCGCTTCGTTACCCCACCGTGACCGACAAAAGTGGGCATGACCGCCCGAACCGCCGAGGAAGGCCGGCGGGTGACCCACGTCACTCACGCACCGCTGCGACACGGCGCGAGGAGCGGTGCATAGAGGAGGAAACGGTCGAACGACAGGGGTTCCGGGGTCTCGACCGGCGGGGCGCGAGCTCCCGCTGGGCTCCGGCGACCTTGCCGCAGCAAACCACACGCTAGGTCGGCTTTTGTCGATCGTCAAGCAAAAGCCGAAGATCGCAGTACGCTAGACGGATTGTCACCACTGCGTAGCAACGAGAGGCTCCGTGATACATCGTGCCCACCGAGGAACTGCTGAAGTTCGCCCCCCGCCCGACCGGCGCCGGGGACATGTTCCAGCTGCTCCGCGACGGCCAACCCCGTACGCGGGCTGACCTCGCCGCGATCACCGGGCAGGCGCGGTCCACGATCGCCGCCCGCATCGACCTGCTCATGGCCTCCGGGCTCATCGCGCCCGCGGGCGAGGCGAGCTCGACCGGCGGCAGGCCGCCCGTGACGTTCGCCTTCAGCCCCGGGGCACGCATCGTGCTCGCCGTGGACCTGGGCGCGACGCACGCGCGCCTCGCGGTCACGGACCTCGCGTCGAACGTCCTCGCGGAGGTCGACGCTCCCCTCGCCATCTCCGACGGCCCGGAGAACGTCCTCGCCTGGGTCGCCGAGACCGGCGAGAAGCTCATCGCGACGACCGGTCGCGACCTCAAGGACCTGGTGAGCGTCGGCGTCGGGCTCCCTGGCCCCGTCGAGCACTCGACCGGACGCCCCATCAACCCGCCCATCATGCCCGCATGGGACGACGTCGACGTGCCCGCGATCCTCAAGCGCACGTTCGACGCCTCGGTCCTCGTGGACAACGACGTCAACATCATGGCCCTCGGCGAGCACCGCACCGCGTGGCCCGGCGTGAGCGACCTGCTGTTCGTCAAGGTCGCCACGGGCATCGGCGCGGGAGTCATCTCGGACGGCGAGCTGCGCCGCGGCGCCCAGGGGGCGGCCGGCGACATCGGGCACATCGCCGTGCCCAATGCGACCGACACCCCGTGCCGCTGCGGCAACATCGGCTGCCTCGAGGCCGTCGCGAGCGGCCAGGCCATCGCCGGTGCCCTCAAAAAGGAAGGGCTCGAGGCCGCCAACAGCGGCGACGTCGTGTCCCTCGTGCGCGGCGGCGACCTCATGGCCAGCCACGCGGTACGCCAGGCCGGACGCGACATCGGAGCCGTCCTCGCCGCGTGCGTGAGCCTGCTCAACCCCTCCATGATCGTGGTCGGCGGCGTCATCGCCGATGCGGGAGAGCACCTGATCGCGGGCATCCGCGAGATCGTCTACCAGCGCTCGCTGCCGCTGGCCACGCAGCACCTGCGCATCGTCACGTCCCAGGCCCGGGGCCAGGCGGGCGTGCTCGGTGCGAGCGCCATGGCGATCGATCACGTACTCTCTCCCGCAGCGATCGATGCCCTGATCGCGTGAGCGCCAACGGAGGACTCATGAGCGTGCCGGACCGTCGGGCCCTGATCGTCCGGGGAGGATGGCCAGGCCACTCCCCCGAGGAGAGCACCGACCTCTTCGTACCCTTCCTCAAGGAATCGGGCTTCGACGTCGTCGTCGAGTCCTCGCTCGAGGTGTACGCAGACGCCGAGTACATGGCCGGCGTCGACCTGATCGTGCAGTCCTGGACCATGGGCGAGATCCTGCCCGACGAGATGCGCGGCCTGCGCCAGGCCGTCACGAACGGGACGGGTCTCGCGGGCTGGCACGGCGGGATCATCGACTCGTACCGCATGGCGACCGACTACCTGCAGATGCTCGGTGGCCAGTTCGCCGCGCACCCGGGCGACCTGGTCGAGCACACGGTCGAGATCGTGCCCGAGCACGTTGAGCACCCAATCGTCGCCGGCGTCGGACCGATCACGCTGCGCTCCGAGCAGTACTGGGTGCTCGCGGACTCGCTCAACGAGGTCCTCGCGACCACGACCATCGAGCCCACCGCCGACTCCCCGTGGCGCTCCCCCGTCGTCTCGCCGTCGGTCTGGACCCGCCGGTGGGGTCAGGGGCGCATCTTCGTGTGCGCACCGGGGCACCAGCTCGCCGACCTCGAGATCCCCGGGCTGCGCACCGTGATCGAGCGCGGCCTCCTGTGGGCCGCCCGGTGACGCTCCCCCGCGCCTAGCAACGCGGGACGACGAACGGTCGACGACCCGTCGGGGT
>NZ_JBHUAD010000227.1:0-6133 GCF_042789955.1 Oerskovia sp. NPDC056781 | reverse complement strand
CGCGCCCCCCCCCCCCCCTGGCGTGTGCGCCCCCCGGGGGCCCCCGGGGCCGGCGCCCCCCCCCCACGAGGGTGCCCGGAGGCACGGTCAGGTCCGGCGCCGGGTCAGGGGCAGGTCGTCGTCGTGCAGCACGTCGGACAGCCGTCGACCGGCGAGCGCGGCCGCGTACCCGGGTTCCGCCCCGACGTCGTGCGCCTCCTGGAGCACGTGGCCCCGGACCCCCATGGCGGAGAGCTGCCCGCAGAGCTCGAGGACGTCGTCGCGCGAGTGCACGGTCGGGTCGACCGTGGTCCGTACCTCGTGCGGGACGCCTGAGCGCTGCACGGTCGCGAGCGACCGGTACGCGGCCTCTCCCGACGGTCCGGCCCCGGTGACTCGTGCGTACCGGTCGGGCAGGTCCTTGATGTCGAGCCCGACCCAGTCGACGAGGGGCAGGACGTGCTCGAGGCGTGCGGGCCACGCGCCCCCGGTGTGCAGCCCGACCCCGAAGCCCAGGTGGCGCACGTCCGCGATCGCCGACGGGAGCGCGGCCTGGAGGGTCGGCTCGCCGCCCGAGAAGACGACGCCGTCGAGGAGGCCCCTCCGCTCCCCGAGGAACACCAGGACGTCGGTCCAGGGGATCGCGCGCTGCGCGCTGCGGGGCGCTGCCGTGACGAGATCCGGGTTGTGGCAGTACGTGCAGCGCCACGGGCATCCCTGGAGGAAGACCGTGGCGACGAGCCGGCCCGGCCAGTCGACGGTCGAGAGCGTGGTCAGGCCCGCGACCACGAGGGGCGGGAGCGCGCGCTCCGTGGACGAGACTGCGGTGGCGGTCAATGTCGTGTCCTTCCGGCCGGTCGTCAGGGTCGTGGAGCGTCACCGGGCAGGCTCGGGTCAGCCTCGACACGACGTGGCACGACGGTACGGCGATGTGACGCGCGACTCACCGAGCGCGCTTGTGAGACCTTTCACAAGGGGTTGTCAGCATGATGCGGCAGTGCTGCCGGGGCCGCCTCACCCGCCACCTGCGCGATGCGGCCTAGGCTCGTGCCGTGCTCCCGCGGCCCGGCCTCGCCCGCCGACCGCCGTGTACGTCCGACCTCGCCGAGGAGGCCTCGTGCTCGCCGTCTGGATCATCGTCGTCGTGGCGCTCGTCGTCGCGTGGCTCGCCTGGCTCGGGGCCACCGACCGGATGACCCGCAACGGCCTGATCGGGATCCGGACCCCCGCGACACAAGCCAGCGACGCGGCGTGGATCGCGGGGCACCGGGCCGCGCTCAAGGTGGTGCTGCCGGGGGCGGCGCTCGTGGCGGCGCTCGCGGTCGTCGGCAGCGTCATGGGTCCCGACGGCGCCACGGACGTCGTGTTCTTCGCCGTCGCCGGGGTGCTCCTCACCGAGGGGATCGCGGCGGCGGTGGTCGCCGAGATCGCGGCGCGGGGTGCGGACGCCGTCCAGGGGGACGAGCCCCCCGGCCAGTGGGACGTCGACTAGCGGCGCACGGTCAGTCCGACGCCCCGCGAATGAGCTCGGGGGAGAAGACGCGCGGCGATCGCGAGACGGGGTGGCCGGCGATGAGGTCGAGCAGCATCCCGGTCGCGGCCTTGACCATCTCCACGACGGGGTTCTGGACGGTCGTCAGCGCCGGGCTGGTCGCCCCGGCGACGCCGAGGTTGTCGAAACCGACGACGGCCACGTCGCCCGGCACGGACTTTCCCCGTGCGCGCAGGACGCGCAGCGCGCCCTCGGCCATGAGGTCCGAGGCGGCGAAGACCGCGTCGATGTCAGGGTGGCGGTCCAGGAGGTTCTCCATGGCCGCGGCCCCGCCGGCCGCGGCGAAGTCCCCCGAGGCGATCGCGTCGTCGGGCAGGCCCGCCGCGCGCAGCGCCTTGCGCCACCCCGCGAGGCGGTCCACGCCCGCGGTCATGTCCTGGGGGCCGGTGATCGTCGCGATGCGTCGGTAGCCGCCGTCGATCAGGCGCTGGGTCGCGATGCGCCCGCCCTCGACGTTGTCGACGTCCACGTAGACCAGGTCGTCCATGGCGGTGAAGGGGCGGCCGACGAAGACCGCGGGGAGCGGGGACGCGAGCACAGCGCCCTCGAGGTCGTCCTCGCGGTGGTGCGACGTGATGATCGCACCGTCCACGTGACCGCTGCGCAGGTACCGCACGATGCGGCCCGCGTGCTCGTCGGGCCGGGCGATGAGCAGCACGAGCTGCAGGTCCGTGGGCGCGAGCGCCGCGCTCACCCCGCGTAGCGTCCCCGACAGGAACGGGTCCGTGAGGATGCGCTCGTCGGGCTCGGGGACGACGAGCGCGATCGAGTCGGTACGTCGTGTCACGAGTGACCGTGCCGCCCTGTTCGGGGTGTACCCGAGCTGGGCGACGGCCGCGTCCACGGCGGCCTGCGCCTCGGGGGAGACGCGCAGGCCGCCGTTGATGGCACGGGACGCCGTCGAGCGGGACACGCCGGCCGTCTGTGCGACCTCGTCCAGGGTCGGCGCGGAACTCAGGGTGCTCATGGTCTCAGTATCCTGCCAGGCCTGGATGAGAGAACTGCCACGTTCGCAGGCTCGCCCTCAGGGGCGGGCCGGGACCGCGTTCTGGGACGCGACCTGGGCGAACCACCGCCCGCTCGCCTTGACGGTGCGCTCCTGGGTCTCGTAGTCGACCCGGACGATCCCGAAGCGCTTCGAGTAGCCCCAGGACCACTCGAAGTTGTCCAGGAGCGACCACGCGAAGTAGCCGCGGACGTCGGCGCCGTCGTCGATCGCGTCCTTGACTGCCCGCAGGTGGGCGTCGAAGAACTCGAGGCGGTTCTGGTCGTCGACCGACCCGTCGGGCTCCACGACGTCGTCGTAGGCGCAGCCGTTCTCGGTGATGTAGAGCGGCACCCCCGCGGGGCCCGTGTAGTCCGCCTGGAGACGGTTGAGCAGGCGCGTGAGCCCCTCGGGCTGGACCTCCCAGTTCTGGTCCGTGACCGGCAGTCCGCGCGGGTGGTTGAACACGCCGTCGGCCGCGGGGTACGGGCTCGACGTCGGACGCTCGACCGGCGCGGAGCCGTCCAGCGTGGTCGACGCGGGCCGCGAGGAGACCAGCTCACCGTGGTAGTAGTTCACGCCGAGCGCGTCGATGGGCGACGAGATGATCTCGAGGTCGCCCTCCTGGACGTGCTGCGCGAAGCCGTGCTCCTCGACGTCCGCCAGGACGTCGGCCGGGTACTCGCCCTTGATGACGGGGTCCAGGAAGATCCGGTTGAACTGGCCGTCGATGCGACGGGCCGCGTCGACGTCGCCCGCGTCGTGGGGATCGAGGGGGTCCGCGACCGTGAAGTTGAGCGTGATCCCCAGGTTCGCCTCGGGGGCGCGCTCGCGCAGCGCCCGGACCGCGAGGCCGTGGCCGAGCAGGAGGTGGTGCGCCGCGGCGAGACCGTCGGGACGGCTCTGACGACCGGGGGCGTGGACGCCGCCCGTGTACCCGAGGAACGCCGAGCACCACGGCTCGTTGAGGGTCGTCCAGACCCCGACACGGTCGCCGAGCGCCTCGTGCATCGTCACGGCGTAGTCCGCGAAGCGGTAGGCCGTGTCACGGTTCGTCCACCCGCCCTGGTCCTCGATCGCCTGCGGCAGGTCCCAGTGGTAGAGCGTGATCCAGGGCAGCAGGTCCTTGGCGAGGAGCTCGTCGACGAGGCGGGAGTAGAAGTCCAGCCCCTTCTGGTTGACGGCTCCACCGCCCGGCTGGACGCGGGCCCACGACGACGAGAACCGGTAGGTGCCCAGGTTCAGGTCGGACAGGAGCGCGACGTCCTCGCGGTAGCGGTGGTAGTGGTCGCACGCGACCTCGCCGTCGTCGGCGCCCAGGACGGCACCCGGGACGCGGCAGAACGTGTCCCAGACGGAGTCCTCGCGGCCGTCGGTGTGGGCGGCCCCCTCGATCTGGAACGCGGCGGTCGCGGCGCCCCAGAGGAAGCCCTGGGGGAACTCGACGCGGTCGGTGGCGCCCAGGTGGCGGGGGGTGATGATCTCGGTCATCCCTTGACAGCTCCTTGCATGATGCCGGCGACCAGCTGGCGACCGGTGAAGATGAACAGCACGATCAGCGGCAGCGTCACGAGGAACACGCCCGCCATGACGAGCGAGTAGTCCACGAAGTAGTTCGCCTGCAGCGACCGCACCACGAGCGGCAGCGTCGGGTTCTCCTGGTTCAACACGATGGACGGCCAGAAGAAGTTCGTCCACTGCTGGACGAACGTGAAGAGGCCGAGCATCGCGGCCGCGGGGCGGGCCGCGGGCAGGGCGATCGACCAGAAGGTCCGGAACATCGAGGCACCGTCGACGCGTGCGGCCTCGATGAGCTCGTACGGCAGCGACTCCGACAGGTACTGCGTCATCCAGAACACGCCGAACGCGGTGACGAGCGCCGGCACGATCACGGCCTGCAGCTTCCCGATCCACCCGAGGTCGGACATGAGGATGAACATGGGGATCACGCCGAGCTGGGTCGGCACGGCCATGGTGGCGATGACGAAGACAAGGAGAGGGCCACGGCCACGGAACCGGAGCTTGGCGAACGAGTAGCCCGCGAGCGTGGAGAACAGGACCACGGACAGCGACGTGACGACCGCGATGATCACCGAGTTCGCGAACGCCTTCCAGAAGTTGATCGCGCTCGACCCGATGACCTCGGCGAACTGCGTGAACAGGCTCGCGTCGGGCAGGAGCTGCGGCAGCGCGGCCTTGGAGATCTCGGCCGGGGTCGACGAGCCCAGGATCAGCGTGAAGTACAGCGGGAAGATCGAGATCAGCAGCACGAGGCCGAGGAACGTGTAGGTGACCCAGCCCGGTCGGCGGGTGTGACCGCCCGTGCCCTTGCGGACGGGGCGGCGGTTCGGGCGTCGGGCGGCGGCGCGGGCGGCACCCGCTCCGGCGGTCTGCGCGACGACGGGGATCGAGCTCATCGCTTCTTCCGATCGTTGGGTGCGCTCGTGGGCGCGCTGGGTCGGCGGGCGGAGGAGCCTCCGCGCGGGCTGGTCGCGTTCTGGGCGCGCAGGGCGGCGGCAGCGGCCTTGCGGCGTGCGCGCTGGACGGCTCGTGGCGCCTTCTTGCTGGGGCCCGACGTCGAGATGCTGCGTGTGATCGCGAAGTTCACGAGCCCGATGAGCAGGATGACGATGAACAGGATCCAGGCGATCGCGGCGGCACGCCCGAAGTTCTTCTGGTTGCCCCACGCGACGTCGTACAGGTAGAGGACCGTCGTCATCCACTGGCGGTCGGCGCCACCGAGGCCCTGCGCGTCGTAGGTGCGCGGCTCGTCGAAGATCTGCAGGCCGCCGATCGTCGAGGTGATGATGACGAAGATGATCGTGGCGCGGATCTGGGGCACGGTCACGGAGAAGAACTGCCGCACGCGGCCCGCGCCGTCGATGATCGCGGCCTCGTAGAGCTCGCGCGGGACGGCCTGCATCGCGGCGAGGAAGATCAGCGCGTTGTAGCCGGTCCAGCGGAAGTTGACCATCGAGGCGATCGCGACGTGGCTCGCGAGGGCGTCGGCGTGCCAGCGGATCGGCTCGATCCCGATCACGCCGAGGAGCCCGTTGATGAGGCCGTACTGGTCGGCGAAGAGGCGGCCGAAGATGAGGCCGACCGCGACGGGGGCCACGACGTAGGGGAGCAGGACGCCCATGCGCCAGAAGGTGGCCGCACGCAGGTTCTGGTCGAGCAGCGCCGCGATGATGATCGCGCACATGACCTGGGGCACGGAGGAGAGCAGGAAGATCGAGAAGGTGTTGCGCAGCGACTTCCAGAAGGTGGGCTGCGCGAGCACGTCGGAGAAGTTCTGGAGACCGACGAAGTCCCCCTGTCCGCCCAGCAGGTTCCACTCGTGGACCGACACGAAGGCCGTGTAGACGAGGGGGAAGAGCCCGGTGATCGCGAAGAGGATGAAGAACGGGGAGATGTAGAGGTAGGGGGAGAGCTTGACGTCCCAGCGGCCGAGGCGCTGGGAGAAGCCGACGCGCCGCTGGGGGCGTGGTGCCGGTCCGTCGAGGCCCTGGTTGGGCTGGGTGGGAGTGAGGACGCTCATCCGACTTTCCTGTGCTGGGTCGAGCGGGGACGCGATGCCCGACGGCGGGCTGGGACGGGGGAGCGCGGGGTGACCT
>NZ_JBHUAD010000226.1:0-6139 GCF_042789955.1 Oerskovia sp. NPDC056781 | reverse complement strand
GTGCGGACCAGGTCCGCACCACCGCCGGGCGTCGTCAGGTCTCCGGGCTCACGCCCCGGAGGCGGTCAGGCGTTCGTCACCACGAGGGCCACGTTGTGCCCGCCGAACCCGAACGAGTTGTTGATCGCGGCGATGTCGCCCGCGGGAAGCTCGGCCGGGACGTCGCGCACCAGGGGGACCTGGAGCTCGGGGTCCGGCTGCGCCACGTTGATCGTCGGGGGAGCCAGGCGCTCGTGCACGGCCTTGACGGTGAAGATGGTCTCGAGCGCGCCCGCACCACCCAGCAGGTGGCCCGTCATGGACTTGGTCGCCGAGAGCAGGACGTGGTCCGCGTCGTCGCCCAGCACGGTCCGGATCGAGCGGGTCTCGGTGAGGTCGCCGACCTTGGTCGAGGTCGCGTGGGCGTTGACGTGCACGACGTCGCGCGCCTCGACCTGCGCCTCGGCGAGCGCGCGAGTCATCGCCGCGACCTGGCCGCGGCCCTCGGGGTCCGGGGAGGTGATGTGGTACGCGTCGGCCGACAGGCCCACGCCGCCGATCCGGGCGTAGACGCGTGCGCCGCGGGCCGCGGCGTGCTCGGCGCTCTCCAGCACGACGACGCCCGCACCTTCGCCGATGACGAAGCCGTCACGGTCGACGTCGTAGGGGCGCGAGGCCCCCTGAGGGTCGTCGTTGCGCAGCGAGAGCGTGCGCGAGGCCGCGAACGCGGCGATCGGCATGGGGTGGATCGTGGCCTCGGTACCGCCGGCCACGACGACGTCGGCACGACCCGCGCGGATCATGTCGATGCCGTAGCCGATGGCCTCGGCGCCTGACGCGCAGGCCGAGACGAGCGCGTGCGCACCAGCACGGGCGCCGAACTCGAGCGAGACGTACGCGGCGGGGGAGTTGGGCATGAGCATGGGGACCGTCATGGGCAGCATGCGCCGTGCGCCGCGCTCCTTGAGGGTGTCCCAGCCGTCGAGCGTGGTCCAGATGCCGCCGATGCCCGACGACACGACCGCGCCCAGGCGGTCGCCGTCGACCTCGGGGCTGCCCGCGTCGGCCCAGGCCTCGCGCGCCGCGATCATCGCGTACTGCGTCGAGGGGTCCATGCGCTTGATCTCGGGGCGCGGGAGGACGTCCTCCGGCTTGACCTTGATCTGGGCGGCGAACGTCACCGGGATCTCGTAGCGCTCGGCCCAGTCGTTCTCGAGCGGGCGGGCGCCGGACTGCCCGGCGAGGGCGGCGGCCCACGTGGAGGCCACGTCCCCACCGAGCGGCGTGGTGGCGCCGAGGCCGGTGACGACGACTTCGCGGAGGGAGGTCATGGCAGCTCCAGGTGTCTGAGGGGGAAGAGAAGGGGGGCGGGCAGGCCGGCGGTTCGTCGACCGCCGGCCCGCACCGGCCAGGTCCGCGGGACCTGGCGCAGATCAGAAGATCAGGCCTGCGCGCCCGTGATGAAGGACACGGCGTCGCCGACGGTCGCGAGGTTCTTGACCTCTTCGTCGGGGATGCGGACGCCGAACTTGTCCTCGGCGTGCGTGACGATCGTCATCATCGACAGCGAGTCGATGTCGAGGTCGTCCGTGAAGGACTTCTCGGCGAGGACGGCGTCCGTGGGGAGGCCGGTCTCTTCGCTGACGATCTCCGCGAGACCAGCGAGGACTTCCTGCTCGGTGTAAGCCATGGGGTTTCTCCTTGTGATGGGTGCCGGGGCCGTCCGGCACCGGGAACTTGCTGTGGAACGGTGGAAAGGTCGTGCGTCGCCCGCCCCTGGACGGACCGCGGGGAGCGCGGTCCGGGGGACGGACAGGATGATTCTCCCCTACGGGAGGACGATCACCTGCGCCGCGTAGACGAGCCCGGCGCCGAACCCGATCTGCAGCGCGAGGTCTCCCGACCTCGCGAGCCCCTCGGCGAGCAGACGCTCGGTCGCGAGCGGGATCGAGGCGGCCGAGGTGTTGCCGGTCTCCGCGATGTCGCGCGCGACCGCGACGGACTCGGGCAGGCCGAGCTGCTTGATCATCTGGTCGATGATGCGCATGTTGGCCTGGTGCGGGATGAACGCCTGGACGTCCTGCGCGGTCACGCCGGCCGCGGCGAGCGCCTTCTCGGCGATCGGTGCCATCTGGAACGCGGCCCACTTGAAGACGGTCTGCCCGTCCTGACGCAGGGTCGGCCACCCCAGCTCGGGGTGCTCGCGCAGGTCCGACCACGCGTGGGTCTGGCGGATCGCGGGAGCCTTGCCGCCGTCCGAGCCCCAGATCGTCGGGCCGATACCGGGGGTGTCCGACGGGCCGACGACCGCGGCGCCCGCGCCGTCGCCCAGCAGGAACGAGATGGTGCGGTCCGTCGGGTCCACGAAGTCGCTCATCTTCTCGGCACCCACCACGAGGACGTGCTGTGCGGCGCCCGAGCGGACCAGGGCGTCGGCCTGCGCGATGCCGTAGGCGTAGCCGGCGCACGCGGCCGAGACGTCGAACGCGGCCGCGGGGGTCGCGCCGATCCGGTCCGCGAGCACCGCCGCGGCGGCGGGCGTCTGGTGGAAGTAGGTCGTGGTCGCGAACAGGACCGCGTCGATGTCGGCACCCGTCAGGCCCGCGGACGCGATCGCCTTGAGCGCCGCGGCCTCCGCCAGGTCGATCACGTCGACCCCTGCGTCCGCACGACGGCGCGTGACGATGCCGGTCCGCTGACGGATCCACTCGTCGGACGAGTCGATCGGCCCGGCGAGGTCGTCGTTCGTCACGACGTTCTCGCCGCGGACGCCGCCGATGCCGAGGACGCGCGAGTACTCCGCCCCTGCGGCCTGACGGATGGTCAGCGCGCTCACGCGGTGGTCTCCCCGGGGGCGACCGCGCCGTGGGGAGCATCGCCTGCACCGGCGGCCGTCGAGGTGCCCGCTGCGTCGCTGTGACGCGCGACGAGGTCACGGGCCTTGTCGATGTCCGCGGTGGACTTGACCGCGACCGTCTCGACACCGGGAAGCGTGCGGCGTGCGAGGCCCGTGAGGACCCCGCCCGGCGCGAGCTCGAGGATCGCGGTCACGCCGAGCGCCGCGAGCGTCTCCTGGCACAGGTCCCAGCGGACCGGGGCCGCGATCTGGGCCGTGAGGCGCGAGAGCACGTCCTCCTTGAGCCCGAACAGGCCACCGGACTCCGCGCCCGAGATGCTCGCGTACGCGGCGCCGTCGGCGTTCGACAGGTACGGCAGGCGCGGGTCCGTGGCGTCCCACCCGGCGGCGACCGGGGCGAACGCGTCGAGCGCGGGCTGCATGAACGGCGTGTGGAACGCGCCCGCGACCTGGAGCGGGATCACGCGCGCCTTGGCGGGCGGGTTCGCGCCCAGGGCTGTGATGCCCTCGAGCGAGCCCGCGGCGACGACCTGGCCACCTCCGTTGACGTTCGCCGGCCACAGGCCTGCGGCCTCGATCGCCGCGAGGACCTCCTCGGCGTCGCCGCCCACGACGGCGGCCATGCCGGTCGGGGTCGCGGCGGCGGCCTCGGCCATGAAGCGCGCGCGGGCCGTCACGAGGCCCACCGCGGCGGCGTCCTCGAACACGCCCGCGACCGCAGCGGCGGCGAACTCGCCGACCGAGTGGCCCGCCGTCACGTCGGCGACCTCGCACGTGTCGCGGCCGTCGAGGATCGCACGCAGCGCGATCAGCGAGGCCGACACGATGAGCGGCTGGGCCACCGCGGTGTCACGGATGGTGTCGGCGTCCGACTCGGTGCCGTGGGCACGCAGGTCGAGGCCGGACGCGGCGGAGAACGCGTCGAGCTGCGCGGGGACCCCGGGCAGCTCGAGCCAGGGGGCGAGCATTCCGGGGGACTGGGAGCCCTGTCCAGGGCACAAGACGGCTAGCACCCGTCAACTGTGTCAACCAGGTCACCCGCCGTGACGTCACGACGCGCACCAACCTTGTCCAGGCCGTTTGTGCCGAACCTACAAGAGACGCACGACGGCACCGCTCACGACGAGGCACCGCTCACGACGAGGCGCCGCTCACCGCGAGGCGTCCCGACCGCGAGGCGCTCGCCGCGGGCCACCGGGTCCGGTGCCCGGTACAGGCGGCGCACACGGGCCCGGAGCGGCCCTCAGCGAACCGAGGGCCCCGCGGAGAGCTGCCCGAGGGCGAGCGCGACCTGGAGCACGAACGACTCGCGGGCGTCGAGCGGGTCCCAGCCCGTGATCTCGGCGACCTTGCGCAGGCGGTAGCGGACCGTGTTGGGGTGCACGTAGAGGCTGCGTGAGGCGGCCTCGAGCGAGCGGCCCGTGCCGAGGTACGCCGACAGGGTCTCGAGGATCGCGCCCGTGCTCTCCAGCAGCGGGCGGTACGCCTGGACGACGAGCGTGCGGCGGGCCGTGGTGTCGCCCGTCAGGACGCGCTCGGGCAGCAGGTCGTCCGCGAGGACCGGGCGCGGGGCCTGGGGCCAGGCGGGGGCCGCGGCCAGGCCGGCGAGCGCGGCCTGGGCCGAGCGGGCGGCGTCGTCGAGCGAGGGGACCGTAGGACCGATCACGACAGGTCCGGGACCGAACCGGGGGAGCAGCGAGGCGGCCGCGGCCTGCAGGTCGCCCGCCCCGCCCAGAACGAGGACGAGCCGGTCGCCGTGGATCCCGACGAGAGCGTCCCCGGCGGCGCGCCGGGTCGCGCGGCGCAGCTCGGCCGTGCGCAGGTCGTCGAGCGCCGACGTCGCGGTCCCCACCATGACCAGCGTGGATCCCTGCCCGCCCCAGCCGAGGGCCGAGACGCGCGAGCGCAGCGAGTCGTCGCCGTCGCCGCGGATGAGCGCGTCCACGATCAGGGCCTCGAGGCGGGCGTCCCACGCTCCGCGGACCTCGGCGGCACGCGCGTAGACCTCGGCGGCCGAGAACGCGACCTCGCGCGAGTAGCGCAGCACGGCCTCGCGCAGGTCCCGCTCCCCGCCGGGGATCGCGAGGCGGTCCGAGTACGCCTCGACGACCTCGACGACGATGCGCACGAGCTGGAGGGTGTGCTGCAGGGAGATCGACCGGGTCAGCTCCGAGGGTGCCGCGGCGAAGATCTCGCTCACGCCGTGCGGCGGGGAGGCCGGGTTGGCGTACCAGGTCACGAACGCGGTGATGCCCGACTGGGCGACGAGCCCCACGTACGAGCGGTCCTCGGCGGGCAGCGCCCGGTACCACGGGAGGTCCTCGTCGAGACGCCGCAGGGCGGCGGCGGCAAGCATCCCGCTGCCGTCCCGAAGTCGCTGCAGGTTGTCGGTGTTCCCCGTGATCGGCACGCCCTGAGCATACGGCGTCGTTGTGGGGAGTCCACAAAACCTGGACCCGCGCTGCGTGATCCTCCGGGGGCGAGCCGCACCGGAGCCGCTAGTGTCGATCCATGGCCTTGATGCCCCGACTCCGACAGCTCATGCGACGCCCGTCCTCGGCGTCGACCGTGGGTGCGCGCCGCCCCACCAGCGCCGAGCGCCGCGGCGACACCGTGCACGAGGACGCCCTGCGCGCGATGCTCGTCGACGACCCCAACGACGAGCGGGCCTTCCAGGCGCTCGCGGAGATCGTCCGACGGCGCGCGGCCGAGTCGCACGTGTCGGCCGACCCGCTCGCGGCGCCGGCCGACGAGAGCGAGAAGCAGCGCGCCGCCGACCTCGCGGTCTGGGCGCTCGCGGAGGAGCTCGCGGGCCACCCGCGCGGGTGGTACCCGCTCGTCGAGCTGGGCAGGCTCTCGCTCGAGGACGACCAGGAGGCGGCGCTGCGCCGGTTCGCGACGGCTGCCGAGCGTGACCCGTCGGGCCTGGCGCTCGCCGAGAGCATGGAGATCCTGCGCGAGGCGGGGCTGCCGGTCGAGGCGCTGGGGCTCGGGGTGGGGCACTGGCGGGCCAAGGAGCACACGCCCGCCGCGGGCCGCCAGCTCGTCCTGGCCGCGATCGAGGCCGACCGCATCTTCGAGGCCAAGCACCACCTGGCGTCCCTCGCGATGCACCCGGACGCGGCGCTCGTCGCCCCGCTCCAGTCCGAGCTCACGCTCGCGATCGCGCAGGCCGAGCAGCACCGCTCGGGCACGTAGTCGCTCGCGTCCCGACGCCGCCGCTCGCCCGAGCGCCCGGCGGCGCAGCCCGCGAGGTTCGCCGCGTCGACAGACCCCACGAACGCCGACGGCGCCGCTCACCTC
>NZ_JBHUAD010000225.1:0-6292 GCF_042789955.1 Oerskovia sp. NPDC056781 | reverse complement strand
AGGTCGACGCCCCCCGCGGCGAAGGCCGCGAGGGAGTCGACCACGTCGCCGAGCGCCCTGCCGTCGGCGAGCAGGCCGGTGATGTCACGGAACGTGACACCGGGCTGGGGGTAGTCCGGGACGTCGCGGATCAGTCCGAGGACCTCGGCCGCGCGCTCGTCCCCCAGGTCCGTCAGGCCGACGGGAAGGATGCTGCTGGTGCTCATGGGGGGTCAGTGCCCCCGCTTGCGTCGCGGCTGCGCCTTGACGCCCTGGTGGGAGCCGGGCTGGAGCTGGCCGGCGCCCTGGACCCCGGCGGCGGCCAGGGCGGCGTCGTCCGTCGCGCCGCCCGTCGACTCCGCGGCTTGCGCCACGAGGGCCGCACGCTTCTCGAGGACCTTCTTGGTGTGCTCCTTGATGGCGGGCTCGCGCTCGCGCAGCGTGACCTCCAGGGGCGTGGCCAGGAAGATCGAGGAGTACGCGCCGACGGCCATACCGACGAACAGCGCGAGCGAGATGTCGCGCAGCGTGCCGGCTCCGAGGAGGAACGCGCCGATGAACAGGATCGCGCTCACGGGCAGCAGGGCCACGACCGAGGTGTTGATCGAGCGGACCAGGGTCTGGTTGACCGCGAGGTTCGCGCGCTCCGCGTAGGTGCTGCGGGTCTGGTCGAGGATGCCGTGCGTGTTCTCACGGACCTTGTCGAAGACCACGACGGTGTCGTAGATCGAGTACCCGAGGATCGTCAGGAAGCCGATCACGGTCGCCGGGGTGACCTCCCAGCCGATCGCCGCGTAGATCCCGACCGTGATGATGAGGTCGTGGAAGAGCGCGATGAGCGCCGCGGCGGCCATGCGCCAGTTGCGGAAGTAGATCGTCATGACCAGGCCCACGAGGGCCAGGAAGACGATGAGTCCGGTGATGGCCTTCTGCGAGACGTCCTTGCCCCAGCTGGGGCCGATGAACGCGGTCGTGACGTCGTTCTCGGTCACGGAGTAGGCCCCCGCGAGCGCGTCGCGGACCTCGGTGACCTCGTCCGCGGTCAGGCGGTCGGTCTGGACCCGGATCGCGGCGCCGCCGACGGTCGTGACGCGCGGGACCTCGGCCGGGGCGACCTCCGCGACGGCGTCGATGGCCGGCTGCTGGTCCGTCTGGGTGACGTTCGAGACGACGAACTCGGAGCCGCCGCGGAAGTCGATGCCGAGGTTGAACCCCTTGGTGAGCAGGACCCCGAACGACAGGACGACCATGACGATCGCGACGATGTAGAAGCGGCGGCGGTTGCCGACGATCTGGTAGGACTTGCGTCCCGTGTAGAGGTCGTTGCCCCACTGGGCGAATCCCTGCGCCATCAGAGGTTCTCCTCGTTCTTGTCGCCCTCGGTCGAGGAGTCGGTGGTGGTGGCGTCGGACTCGGCCGCGCGTCGGGCCGCGGCCCGGCGCTCGGCGATCGTCATGCGCGAGCCCTCGCCCGCGGACGATGCACCGAGGCTGGCGCCCGCGCCGACCTTCTCGCGTGCGGGGCTGCCGAAGGGCTCGTCGACGCTCGTGTCGCTGACCGGTGCGTCCTTCTCCTCGGTGGTCCCGGGGCGGGCGACCCGCCCTCTGCCGGCGTAGCGGGTCGTCGCGCCGAGGCGGCGCGGGTCCAGGCCCGAGGCCGGGTGCCCGTTGGCGAAGAACTTGGTCTTCGCGAGGAGCTGCATGACCGGGTGGGTGAACATGAAGACCACGATCAGGTCGATCAGGGTCGTCAGTCCGAGCGTGAACGCGAAGCCCCGGACGCCGCCCACGGCCAGGAAGTACAGCACGACCGCGGCGAGGAAGTTGACCGCGTCGGAGGCCAGGATGGTGCGGCGTGCGCGGTCCCAGCCCTTCTCGACGGCCGAGTTCAGGGTGCGGCCGTCACGCAGCTCGTCGCGGATGCGTTCGAAGTACACGATGAACGAGTCCGCGGTGATGCCGATCGCGACGATGATGCCGGCGACGCCGGGCAGCGAGAGCCGGTACCCGATCGTCCAGGACAGCAGCAGGATCACCCCGAAGGTGAGCACCGCGGCGATGCCGAGCGAGGCGACGGTGACCAGGCCCAGGGCCCGGTACTGGAAGAGCGAGTAGATGACGACCAGCAGGAGGCCGATCGCGCCGGCGATGAGACCCTTCTCGAGCTGCTCGCTGCCGAGGGTCGCGGAGATCTGCTGCTCGCTCTGGACCTCGAAGGTCAGCGGGAGCGAGCCGAAGTTGAGCTGGTTGGCGAGCAGCGCGGCGCTCTCACGGTTGAAGCTGCCCGAGATCTCGGCCTTGCCGTCCGTGATGACGTCGTTCGCGGTCGGGGCGGAGATGACGAGCCCGTCGAGGACGAGCGCGAACGCGTTCTGCGGGGAGGGCAGCGAGACCAGGCGCGTCGTCGTGTCCTTGAAGGCCTCGGTGCCCTCGTTGTTGAACTCGAGGTTGACGACCCACTGGCCGGTGCTCACGCCCTGGGCCGTGGTGCCCATGCCCGAGCTGGCGTTGGAGATCTCGGTGCCCTCGATCTCGACCGGCCCCAGGATGTACTTCGCGCTGCCGTCGTCGGCGCACGTGACCAGGGGCGCGTCGGGCGCGTCGCCCAGACCGCCCGTGAGGTTCTTGGGGTCGGTGCAGTCGAGCGCGTCGAACTCGGCCTGGACCGCGGGGGTGATCTGGGCGAGGTCGCTCGGGTTGGCCGGGACGACGGGCGTCTCGGGCTCCGCGGGGGCCTCGGCCGGGGTCTCGGACTCCACCGGGGTGGGAGCGCCGACGGTCAGGACCGGGCGGAACCGCATCTGCGCGGACTTGCGCACGAGGTCGAGCGTCTCGTCGCTCGGGGTGCCGGGCAGCCCGACGACGATGTTCTTGCCCTGGCTGGTGATCTCGGCCTCGGTCACTCCCGAGGAGTCGACGCGCTGGCGGATCACGTTGATCGCCTGCTGGATCGTCTCGTCGGTGACCTGTCCCTCGGAGGCGATCGGCGTCAGGATGATCTGCGTGCCGCCCTCCAGGTCGAGGGCGAGCCCTGGCGTGGTGCTCGCGTCCGACCACTTGGTGCCGGCGAAGATCGACGCGAACAGCGCGAGGATCAGTACAGCGAGGGTCACCAGGGTGCGTACGGGCCTGGCGCGTCGTGTGTTGGAGGTGGCCAACTATCCGTCTCTTCTCGTGCGCGCGACATCGCGAGATGGCGCGGGTCGACGTCGCACCCCGGGATCGGGGTGCGACGTGGTGTCACTTGCTGTCGGTGCCGTCGTCCCGCTTGTCACCCGGCTTGTCCGTGAGCCCGGACAGGTCGTCCGGGACGTCCAGGACGTCGTCCGTCGTGGAGACGCGGTCCGCGTCGCCGTAGACCGCGCCCTGCTCGGTGCCCTCGGTGCCCTCGTCGGTGCCCTCTTCCTCGACGGGCGGCTCGACGAGCTTGGCGATCGCCGCACGCAGCCAGCGCGTCTGGGTGCCGGGCGTGGACTCGATCGTGATGATGTCCTTCTCCTCGTCGACGTCGACGATGGTGCCGAACAGGCCCGACCCGGTCATGACCTCCTGGCCGGGGGCCAGGTTGGTCCGGAAGGCCGCCGCTTCCTTCTGAGCCTTGCGCGACCGGTTGGTCATGAGGAACATCGCTCCGGCGGCGAGAGCGAGGATGAGAATGAGGCTGAAGTCCATGACGGGGTAACCGGTTCCTGTTCTGTGCTGGGATCTGCGCGGCAGTCTAGGCGCACGCGTACGGATCACCAACGAACCGTCCGGCCGTGGAGTTCCGCCGCTCAGATTCCCCCAGTCTAGGCCCCCGTGTCGAACAGGGTTCCGCCCGACCGCGCGGAGCCCGTCCTGTGCCCGAGCCCGGCGCCGGGTCCCCGAGGTGTCAGGGGGTCGGGCGGGGTGAGCCCGAGGTGGGCCCAGGCCGCGGGGGTGGCCACGCGGCCGCGCGGGGTGCGCCCGATCAGGCCCTCGCGCACGAGGAAGGGCTCGGCGACGGTCTCCACCGTCTCGGACTCCTCGCCCACGGTCACGGCGAGGGTGCTCAGGCCCACGGGACCTCCGCCGAACCGGGTGCACAGGGCCCCCAGGACGGCACGGTCGAGGCGGTCGAGGCCCAGCTCGTCGACCTCGTAGACCTCCAGGGCGGCGCGTGCGGCCCGCAGGTCCATGGTCCCGTCGCCGCGGACCTGCGCCCAGTCGCGCACGCGACGCAGGAGGCGGTTCGCGATGCGGGGCGTGCCGCGCGAACGGCCGGAGATCTCGTGGGCGGCGGCGTGCTTGATCTCGACGCCGAGCAGCCCGGCCGAGCGGATGATGACGCGTTCGAGCTCTTCGGCGGAGTAGAAGTCGAGGTGTCCGGTGAACCCGAAGCGGTCGCGCAGCGGGGCGGGCAGGAGCCCGGCGCGCGTGGTGGCGCCCACGACGGTGAACGGCGGCAGGGACAGCGGGATGGCGCTCGCGCCGGCTCCCTTGCCGACGACGACGTCGACCCGGAAGTCCTCCATCGCGACGTACAGCAGCTCCTCGGCAGGGCGCGCGAGGCGGTGGATCTCGTCGATGAACAGGACCTCGCCCTCCTCGAGGGAGGACAGGACCGCGGCGAGGTCGCCCGCGTGCTGGATCGCGGGGCCGGACGTGACGCGCAGCGACGTGCCGAGCTCGGCCGCGATGATCATCGCGAGGGTCGTCTTGCCGAGCCCGGGCGGGCCCGAGAGCAGGACGTGGTCGGGGGTCGCGCCGCGCGCGAGCGCTGCCTGCAGGACGAGGGAGAGCTGGTCGCGCACGACGAGCTGACCGACGAACTCCTCGAGGCGGCGCGGCCGCAGGGCGGCCTCGGCGGCGCGCTCGAGGTCGTCCGCGGTCGAGGTCACGATGCGCTCGGACGTGAACGGCTCGTGCCCGTCCTCGTACCCGACGCGGTCGAAGTCAGCCACGGGGACCGCCCAGGACGCGCAGCGCGGCGCGCAGGGCGCCGGCGATCTCGTCGGGGGCGACGGCGTCGGCCCCGGCCTGGGTCAGGACCGTGGCGAGGGCGTCCTCGGCGGCCTTGGGGTTCCATCCGAGACCGACGAGCGCCTGGACGACCTGGTCGCGCTGGTCGTCGACCACGGGGGCTTGCGGGCCGCCCGGTGTCTGGTCAGGGTCTGCGCCCGTGGGGGCCCCGAGCTTGTCGCCGAGCTCGAGCGCGATGCGCTGGGCGCCCTTGCGCCCGATGCCGGGCACGCGCATGAGCGCGGCGATGTCCTCGCCCGCCACGGCGCGGCGCAGCCCGTCGGGCGTGTGGACCGCGAGCATGGCCAGGGCCAGGCGCGGGCCGACGCCGCTGACGGTCTGCACGGCCTCGAACACGGCGCGCTCGTCGTCGTCGGCGAACCCGAACAGCGTGAAGGA
Organism: Oerskovia sp. NPDC056781; assembly: GCF_042789955.1. Classification (NCBI taxonomy): domain Bacteria; kingdom Bacillati; phylum Actinomycetota; class Actinomycetes; order Micrococcales; family Cellulomonadaceae; genus Oerskovia; species Oerskovia sp. NPDC056781. Next base: position 935 of record NZ_JBHUAD010000225.1, on the reverse strand, counting down.
GTCCTCGCGGACGACCATGCTCGTGGCCAGGCGGGCGGGTTCGCCCACGCGCAGCGCGGACAGGGTCGCGGGGGTCGCGTGGACGAGGTAGCCCACGGCTCCCCCGGTGCCTCCCACGTCGATGACGGCGCGGTCCAGGCGGACGTCCGCGACCGTGCCCGACAGCGAAGCGATCACTGTTCCTCCATGCTTCCTCGCGGGTCCCGGCCACACGCGACCGGCCCCGAACACCTGTACGAACCGTGGGTCACTCTAGCAACGGGGGGCGGCGGGCCCGGGTGAGCCTCGCCGTCGGGCGCGGGCGGTGGGGGTCAGCGGCGGGGGCCGCGCGAGGCCTGCTCGGCCGCGGCCCACGCGCGCTGGGCGGGGGTGAGCTGGTGCCGGTCGCCGCCCTGGAGGGCGCCCGCGGGGCGCCACAGGTGGCAGATCGCGAGGGCCAGGGCGTCGGCGGCGTCGGCGGGCTTGGGCAGCTCCGCGAGCTCGAGGATGCGCGCGACCATGCGCTGGACCTGGATCTTGTCGGCGCGCCCGGTACCGGTCACGGCAGCCTTGACCTCGCTCGGGGTGTGCATCGCGACGGGCACCCCGCGGCGGGCGGCGGCGACCATCGCGAGGCCCGCGACCTGGGCGGTGCCCATGACGGTGCTGACGTTGTGCTGGGCGAAGACGCGTTCGACGGCCACGACGTCGGGGACGTGCTCGTCCATCCACGCGTCGAGGCGTTGGGAGATGGTGAGCAGGCGCAGGTCGACCGACTGGTCGGGCGGGCTCTGCAGGACCCCGACCGCGACCATGCGGGCGCGCCGGCCGGGCAGCGAGTCGACGACGCCGATCCCGCAGCGGGTCAGTCCTGGGTCCACTCCGAGCACGCGCACGCGCTCACCTTCTCACGGGCCGCCCACGGCGAAGGGCTCCCACGCGTGCGTGCGCGTGGG
>NZ_JBHUAD010000224.1:0-6294 GCF_042789955.1 Oerskovia sp. NPDC056781 | reverse complement strand
GGTGGACACAGTCCACCGGGGCCGTCGTCTTTTGTCAGGGATGCTGACGAGCGGCCGGACCGGTCGGCTCGCAGCGGGGGCGGGGCAGGCCCTGGGGCCTGTACCGTCCCGTTGAGGGAGGAAAACTCATGGGACGACTGTTCGGCACCGACGGCGTGCGGGGGCTGGCGAACAGGGACGTCACGGCCGAGCTCGCGCTCGGCCTGGGCGTGGCTGCCGCGAACGTGCTGGGACGCACCGGGCAACCGGACGGGCACCGCCCGCGAGCCGTGATCGGCAGGGATCCCCGGGCCTCGGGCGAGTTCCTGGGCGCCGCGGTGACCGCGGGCCTCGCGAGCGCAGGTGTCAACGTGCTCGACGTCGGCGTCCTGCCGACCCCGGCGGTCGCGTTCCTCACGAGCACGCTCGACGTCGACTTCGGCGTCATGATCTCGGCCTCGCACAACCCGATGGCCGACAACGGCATCAAGTTCCTGGCCCGTGGCGGGATCAAGCTCGAGGACTCGCTCGAGGACGAGATGGAGCGCCAGCTCCACGCCGAGTGGGACCGTCCGCTCGGCGCCGAGGTCGGTCGCGTGCGCCGCGACACCGGGAGCGCCGGGGCCGACTACGTCGAGCACCTCATCGCGAGCATCGGTGCGACGGGGGACGCCCTGCCGCTCTCCGGCCTGCGGATCGCGGTCGACTGCGCGAACGGCGCCGCGAGCGACGTGGGGCCGGCGGCGCTGCGCGCGGCGGGTGCCGACGTCGTCGTCATGAACGCGAGCCCCGACGGGCGCAACATCAACGAGAAGTGCGGGTCCAACCATCCCGAGCAGCTCCAGGCCGTCGTCGTGGCGTCCGAGGCCGACTTCGGCGTGGCCTTCGACGGCGACGCCGACCGCTGCATCGCGGTCGACCACCGCGGGGTCCTCGTGGACGGCGACCAGATCATGGGGGTCCTCGCCCTCGCCGAGAAGGAGAAGGGCCGCCTCGCCGACGACACCCTCGTGGTGACCGTCATGAGCAACCTCGGGCTGATCCTCGCGATGCGCGAGGCCGGGATCCGCACCGTCCAGACGGGCGTCGGCGACCGCTACGTGCTCGAGGAGATGCGCGCCAAGGGCTACACGCTCGGTGGCGAGCAGTCCGGGCACATCATCCTGTCCCAGTTCGCGACGACGGGGGACGGGGTCCTGACCGCGCTCCAGCTCGCCGCGCGCATCCAGCAGTCGGGTGCCAAGCTGGCCGACCTCGCGGGCGCCGTGCCCAAGCTGCCCCAGACGCTGCTCAACGTGCGCGGCGTGGACAAGGCGCGGGCTGCGACCGACGAGGTGCTCCAGGAGGCCGTCGTGGCGGCCGAGGCGCGTCTGGGTGAGACGGGGCGCGTCGTGCTGCGCTCCTCGGGCACCGAGCCGCTCGTGCGGGTCATGGTCGAGGCTGCGACGCAGGCCACGGCCGACGCCGTCGCCGAGTCCCTCGCGGGCGTCGTCCGGGACCGGCTGGCCCTGTGACGTCTCGACCTGCAGCCGGGGCCGGGGCCGGGTTCGCCGGCCCCGTCGACGAGTCGCTGAGGGACCAGGTCGCGGAGCACCTCGCGCGGTACGACGACGGCGTGCTCCCCATCGTGCAGGCCGGGCACCCCGTCCTGCGCCGTCCCGCCGCGCCCTACACCGGACAGCTCGGGGACCTCTTCCCCCGGCTCGTCGAGGCGATGCGGGCGACCATGCACGCGGCCCCGGGGGTCGGGCTCGCCGCCCCCCAGATCGGCCTCGGGCTCGCGGTGGCCGTGGTCCAGGACGCCGGCGTCACCGACCCCGAGGACGCGGACCTGCGGGAGCGGTACCCCGTGCCGTTCCGGGTGCTCGTCAACCCGTCCTGCACGGCGGTGGGGGACGAGCAGCGGGCCTTCTTCGAGGGCTGCCTGAGCGTCAGCGGGTGGCAGGCCGTCGTCGCGCGGCACCGGTCGGTGCGCCTGACCGGGCAGGACGAGCACGGCGCGCCGGTGGACGACGTCCTCACGGGATGGCCCGCGAGGATCGTCCAGCACGAGACCGACCACCTGCGGGGCGAGCTCTACCTCGATCACGCGGAGCTGCGGTCGCTCGCCTCGAACGACAACATGGTGCGGTTCTGGGGCGGCACCCCGGACCTCACCGAGGCGTCCGAGGTGCTGGGCTTCCGCCTGCCCTGACCTCGCGGGGCACCCGGTCCCGGACCCCACCGCTCCGGAACGCCGAACACGTCGTCCGGAGGACGTCACAGCATCCCTCCGGGGGACCTCCCTAGGGGTGGATCTCCTTCCGGAGGATGACGTGACGGGCCTGACGATCCGGCAGAATCTTCCTCGGAAGGTGGGGGTCGACATCAGGGCAGACTGGGGGGTTTCCCCGATGGTGTCGGGCCTCCGTATCCGTAGGCTGGTCACAGGCGTCGACACGACGTCTGTGACCAGCCTGGTCCGCCCCGCCAGCCGACGAACAGAGGACCCGTGATCGAGGCCGTTTCGACCTTCTTGGAGAACCTGGAGATCTGGGTCCTCGCACTCGCGGCGTCCGCATGGATCTACCCCGCCCTGTACGCCTTCGCGACGATCGACGGCTTCTTCCCACCGATCCCGAGCGAGTCCGTGGTCATCACGCTCGCCGTCGCTGCCAGCGCCTCGGGGAACCCGAACCTCGTGCTCGTCCTGGTCATCGCGGCCGCGGGAGCCTGGACGGGCGACCAGATCGCCTACTCGTTGGGCCGCGGGATCGGGACCGAACGCATCCGCTTCCTCCGGACCGTCCGAGGACGCAAGGCCGTCGCCTGGGCGGACCAGGCGCTCAAGGCCCGCGGCGCCGCCTTCATCCTGGCGGCGCGCTACGTCCCGATCGGCCGTGTCGCGGTCAACATGACCGCAGGCGCCGTGGGGTACCCGCGCCGCCGCTTCATGGCCTACTCGGGCCTGGCGGCCGTGACCTGGGCCCTCTACTCCGTGCTCATCGGCCTCGTCGCGGCACAGTGGCTCGGGCACCAGCCGCTGCTCGCCATGGTCATCGGCGTCGTGATGGGAGTGCTGTCCGGCGTGATCGTCGACCGGATCATGAACACCATGGCCCGCAGGCGCCGGGCCCGGGAAGCGGTCCGCGAGGCCACCCAGGACGCGGCGGGGGCGACCTCGATCCACGGCGAGGCGGCCGACCGGCCGGTGGCGACGTCGTCGGGCGTCGAGGGCGACCAGGACGCCGTCCGCCGCGCCTCCTGACCGCCTCCGCTCACACCTTGCGCAGGCGGGCGCGCTGGACCGAGTGGTCCGATCCCTTCGTCAGCACGAGGGTCGCGCGACCTCGCGTCGGCAGGATGTTCTCCTCGAGGTTCGGCGCGTTGATCGAGTCCCAGATCGACTTGGCCTTCTCGACGGCCTCCTCGTCCGTGAGGGTCGCGTAGCGCTTGAAGTACGACTCGGGGCGAGCGAACGCCGTCCGGCGCAGCGACAGGAACCGGTCCACGTACCACTGGCGGATGTTGCGCGTGCGCGCGTCGACGTAGATCGAGAAGTCGAAGAAGTCGCTCACCGCGACCGCCTGGTCGTCGGACGGCCCCGGGCGGGCCGGCTGGAGGACGTTGAGGCCTTCCACGATCAGGACGTCCGGTCTGCGGACGACGGTCTCGGCCCCCGGGACGATGTCGTAGGTCAGGTGGTCGTAGACCGGGCTGCGGACCTCGGGTGCGCCCGCCTTGACGCGGGACAGGAACCGGATGAGGGCGCGCCGGTCGTACGACTCGGGGAACCCCTTGCGCTCCATCAGGCCACGACGGGCGAGCTCGGCGTTCGGGTACAGGAAGCCGTCCGTGGTGAGGAGCTCGACCCGAGGCGTCTCGGGCCAGCGAGCAAGCATCTCGCGCAGGATGCGCGACGTCGTCGACTTGCCCACCGCGACCGACCCGGCGACCCCGATCACGTACGGCGTGCGGGTCGAGTTCTCGCGCAGGAACGTCGAGGTGGCCTCGTGCAGGCCGCCCGTCGCCGTCACGTAGAGGTTGAGCAGCCGCGAGATGGGTCGGTAGATCGCGTCGACCTCCGCCAGGTCGATCGGGTCGCCCAGCCCGCGGAGCTTGACGACGTCGGCGTCCGTCAACGGCAGCGGCGTCGACTCGGAGAGCCTGCTCCACGCCGCGCGATCCAGGTCGACGTACGGGGACGACGTCGAGAGGTCGGGCAGGCGTCCGGAACCGGGCGAGGCGTCCTGATCGGTCGCGGGAGCACCCTCGAGCGGAGGGACGGGCAGGTCGGAGGAAGGAACCACTCGGACGATTCTGCCGGACGCCGAGCCGCACCGTGAACACGAACAGGCCGGACCACTAACAAAGAACCGCGAGATGTCGCGGCTGCGAAGGCCCCAGAACGTCCGGCTAGACTCCGAAACCATGTGTGGAATCGTGGGTTACGCAGGCCCCCTTGAAGCGTCGGGGCGACCCCTCGACGTCGTCCTCGAAGGACTCGGCAGGCTCGAGTACCGCGGCTACGACTCGGCCGGGGTCGCGCTCGTCGCGCCCGACCGGGCGGACGTCGCGACGGCCAAGAAGTCCGGGAAGCTCGTCAAGCTCGTCGACGAGCTCCAGTCACGTCCGCTGCCCGCGGCCTCCGCGGCGATCGGGCACACGCGGTGGGCCACGCACGGTGCACCCAACGACACGAACGCGCACCCGCACGTCGCGGACGACGGCCGCCTCGCCGTGATCCACAACGGGATCATCGAAAACTACAGCGGACTTCGCGAGTCCCTGCTCGCCGACGGCGCGACCTTCCTCTCCGAGACGGACACCGAGGTCGCGGCCCAGCTCCTCGCCCGCGCGTACCGCCGCACCGGGGACCTGACCGAGGCGATGGCCTACGTCGCGCGCCAGCTCGAGGGCACGTTCACCCTGCTCGCCGTCCACGCCGACGCCCCGACCACCGTCGTCGGTGCCCGGCACGACTCCCCGCTCGTCGTCGGGCTCGGAGACGGCGAGAACTTCCTCGGCTCCGACGTCGCCGCGTTCATCGCGTCCACCAAGGACGCGCTCGAGCTGGGCCAGGACCAGATCGTCACCATCACCCCGGACAGCGTCGAGGTCGTCGACTTCCACGGCAAGCCCGCCGAGGCGACGCGCTTCACGGTCGACTGGGACGCGGCCGCGGCGGAGAAGGGTGGCTTCACGTCCTTCATGGACAAGGAGATCCACGACCAGCCGCAGGCCGTCGCGGACACCCTGCTCGGTCGCACCGACGCCGAGGGACGCCTGGTCCTCGACGACCTGCGCATCGACGAGGCCGTGCTGCGGACCGTCGACAAGATCATCGTCGTTGCGTGCGGCACGGCCGCCTACTCGGGGCACGTCGCCAAGTACGCGATCGAGCACTGGTGCCGCATCCCCGTCGAGGTCGAGCTCGCGCACGAGTTCCGGTATCGCGACCCGATCGTGAACGAGAAGACGCTCGTCGTCGCCGTCACGCAGTCCGGCGAGACCATGGACACCCTCATGGCCGTGCGCCACGCCCGTGAGCAGGGCGCCAAGGTCATCTCGATCGTCAACACGCACGGGTCGACCATCCCGCGCGAGTCCGACGCCGTCCTGTACACGCACGCCGGACCCGAGATCGCCGTCGCCTCGACCAAGGCGTTCCTGTCGCAGATCACCGCGGCCTACCTCCTGGGCCTCTACCTCGCCCAGCTGCGCGGCAACAAGTTCCCCGACGAGATCCGCGAGATCCTCGACGACCTGCGCGAGATGCCGCGCAAGATCCAGACCGTCATCGAGCGCGGCGAGTACGTCAGCGCCGTGGCCCGCTCCATGAAGGACGCGAGGTCGGTGCTCTTCCTGGGGCGCCACGTCGGGTTCCCCGTCGCCCTCGAGGGCGCGCTCAAGCTCAAGGAGCTCGCCTACATCCACGCCGAGGGATTCGCCGCGGGCGAGCTCAAGCACGGGCCCATCGCGCTCATCGACGAGGGGCAGCCGGTCTTCGTCGTCGTGCCGTCGCCGCGCGGACGCGACTCGCTGCACTCGAAGGTCGTCTCCAACATCCAGGAGATCCGCGCCCGCGGCGCACGCACGCTCGTGATCGCCGAGGACGGCGACGACGCGGTGCTTCCGTACGCCGACGAGATCTTCTGGATCCCGCAGTCGCCCACGCTGCTCTCGCCGCTGCTCGCGGTCGTCCCGCTGCAGATCTTCGCCATGGCCCTCGCCACGGCCAAGGGACTCGACGTCGACCAGCCGCGCAACCTCGCGAAGTCGGTCACGGTCGAGTAGCCGACCGTCCCGTCCCGGAAGCCCGCCGCGCCCTCGCGC
>NZ_JBHUAD010000223.1:0-6347 GCF_042789955.1 Oerskovia sp. NPDC056781 | reverse complement strand
GACAGCCCCTGATCCGCGTGGATCAGGGGCATCTGCTCACTTCTCGGCGTCCGAAGATTCGGACCTGCTGCATGTCAGGACGTCGCGGAGCCCGAGGTCCCGGTCCCCGGAACGTTCTCAGCACCGGCACCGCTCCCGGATCCGCTGCCCGTTCCAAGACCGGGCTGCTGTTCGAGGTCGGTACCTCCCGAGCCCGAGCCACCGGTCCCGCCCGTGTCCCCGCCGGTCCCGGGCGTCGGGTCCGGTGCCGGGGTGACCGGGGTGGTCGGCTCGGGCTCGGGGACCGTGGTCGGCGGGTCGGTCGGCGCCGGGGTCGGGACCTCGCTCGGGGCCGGGCTGGGCGTCGTGCCCGAGCTCGGCGCGTCGGTCGAGGTGTCAGTCGTGCCACCCGTGTCCCCGGTCGATGCGGGCTCACGAGAGACCACGTGACTGATCGACGTGCCCGAGCCCTCCTCGCCGCGCAGGATCTCGCTCAGCGGGCGCCCGGCGACGACCTCGACGAGCGTCACGCCGACGATCAGCACCAGGAAGACACCGACGGCCGAGAGGATCACACCGACGGCCGAGAGGATCAACGTCTTGCGGCTCGGGCGGCGGGACGTCGCGCCGCCACCGTCCGTGCCGTCGCCGTCCGTGTCGTCGCCGTCCACGGTGTCGCCCGTGGTGCCGTCGGACTGCGAGCCGTCCGTGCCGTCGTCGGGCCTGTCCGTGGCCGCGGTGCGCAGGTCGGCGAGGCGCGTGCCCCCCATGTCGTCGGCCGAGAGCACCGCGGTGTCCGCAGCCCGCCCGTCCGTGCCGGCCGCAGGCAGCACCGCTGTGCTCGCCGTGGTGTCGCCCGAGCTCTCGCCGCTCGCCGAGTGCGCCCCCGCGAGCGTCGGCAGCAGGACCTTGCGGCCGTTCTTGCCCACGGGCAGCACCACGCCGGCCTTCATCGCGGCCTTCATCTGGCGGCGCGTCTTGAGGATCGAGCGCGTGTAGAGGTTGTTGCCGACGACCGTCAGGATCGACGCCACGCCTGCACCGATGATCGTCCCGGCCACGCCCAGGTACGACAGCAGGACCGTCGAGCTCACGGCAGCGAGCGCGCTCGCGACGACCTGCGTGACGGAGAGGCCTGGCGGCTTCTCGTCGAGGTCGTCGTCGGCGGCGCCCGGTGCGGGGGCGTCTCGGGCGGTCGGGCTGATGGAGGGGGGTCTGTTCGAAGTCACGGTCCTTCCAGGGTAGGAAGCCCGTCTGCACGCCCCCCGGATGCCTGTTGACCAACCGACGAGGATTGTGTGAAGACCGCGCAGCGCTCCCACTCGGCGGGTGCTATAACGGCCAGGTGACCACTCCTCCCGGCACTCCCCCCGGCCCGGCCGCCGCGCACGACGTGCCGTCCGGCGCGCCCCGAGAGCCCGGTGCGGCAGGGGTCGCCGTGGCGACCGCCGGTGGGTCCGCGGGCGGGAAGCGCTCGCGCTGGGCGCCGACGACGGCCGACCACCCCGAGACCCGCCGCCGCATCGGGGCCGAGATCTGGATCCTGCTGGGCCTGAGCCTCGGCCGGTCGGGCGTGTACGCGATCGTCAACATCGTCGCGCGCCTGACCGAGGGCACCCCGCTCGCCGAGCAGAGCACGAGCCTCAACAACAGCCAGTCGCCCCGCCCGTACCTCGACCTGACCTACCAGATCCTCAGCATCGGCTTCGCGCTCATCCCGGTCGCGCTCGCGCTCTACCTGCTCTCGGCGCGCGGCCGGTCGGCCACGCGGGCCATCGGGCTCGACGGCAGCCGCCCGTGGCGCGACACCGGGTGGGGGTTCGCGCTCGCCGCGGTCATCGGCATCCCGGGCCTGGGGCTGTACGTCGCCGGACGAGCCCTGGGGATCACGGTCGAGGTCAACCCCGCCAACCTCGCCGACTACTGGTGGACCGTGCCGATCCTGATCCTCGCGGCCCTCCAGAACGGCCTGCTCGAGGAGGTCGTCGCCGTCTCCTACCTGTTCGAGCGCACCAAGGACCTGGGCTGGGGCCGCGTGAAGTTCGTCGTTTGGAGCTCGCTGCTGCGCGGCTCCTACCACCTGTACCAGGGCATCGGCCCGTTCGTCGGGAACGTGGTCATGGGCGTCGTCTTCTCGTGGTTCTACACGAGCAGGTGGGGGCGGCACCGGGTCGTGCCGCTCGTCATCGCCCACACGATCCTCGACGTGGTCGCGTTCGTGGGCTACGCGCTCCTGCCGCGCGAGTGGCTCGAGGCGCTGGGCGTCGGCTAGCCCCCGGCCCCCGGCCCCCGGCCCCCGGCCCCCGGCCACTGCAACCGACGCGACCACTGCAACCGACGCGTCGCCGAGTGCGGAGCAGCTGTCGTCAGAACCGCCGTTCGGCAGCAGCTGCTCCGCACTCAGCGGCCCGGGCGGGCCGGGCCGTCAGACCCGCAGCGCCCGGAGCTCCTCCCGGCGCGCGGCCTGGAGCACCGGGTCCGGCACGGGCAGCGACGCCAGGAGCTGCTTGGTGTACGTGTGCTGCGGCGAGCCCAGCACCTGGGCCGACGTGCCCTCCTCGACGAGCCTGCCCCGGTAGAGCACCGCGATCCGGTCGGCGAGCAGGTCCACGACCGCGAGGTCGTGGCTGATGAACAGGCACGCGAACCCGAGGTCTCGCTGGAGCTCGGCGAACAGGTCGAGCACGCGCGCCTGGACGGACACGTCGAGCGCCGACGTGGGCTCGTCGGCGACCAGGAGCTCGGGGTCGAGCGCGAGCGCCCGCGCGAGGCTCGCGCGCTGGCGCTGCCCGCCGCTCAGCTCGTGCGGGTACCGGTCGCCGTACGAGCGCGGGAGCTGGACCGACTCGAGCAGCTCGTCGACCCGACCACGCGCGTCGCCCGCGTCCGCCGCCCGCCCGTGCACCACGAGCGGCTCGGCCACGCACTCGGCAATCGTGAGCAGCGGGTTGAAGCTCGACGCGGGGTCCTGGAACACGAACCCGATGCGCGGCCGCACGGGCCGCACGTCGCGCTCACGTGCACCCAGCATCTCGACGCCCAGCACCGACAGCGACCCTCCTGTCACGGGCGTGAGGCCGCCGATCGCCCGGCCGATGGTCGTCTTGCCCGAGCCCGACTCCCCCACGAGCCCCAGCACCTCGCCGGGCCGGATCGACAGGTCCACCCCGTCGACGGCCACGAAGGCGGGCTTGCGGAAGCGGCCCGGGTACTCGATCCGCAGCCCCTCGGCCACGACCACGGGCGCGCCCTCGGCCCAGCCGTCGGCGCGGGCCTCGACCCGCGCGGCCGCGTTGACCACACCGCCGCCGACGCGCGGCACGGCCTCGAGCAGCGTCCGCGTGTACTCGGCCTGCGGGTCCTCGAACAGCGACCGGACGTCCGCCTGTTCGACGACCTTGCCCTGGTACATCACGGCCACGCGGTCCGCGAGGTCCGCGACCACGCCCATGTTGTGCGTGATGAGCACGATCGCGGTCCCGAACTCGTCACGACAGCGCCGCAGCAGGTCCAGGATCTCCGCCTGCACGGTCACGTCGAGCGCGGTCGTCGGCTCGTCGGCGACGATCAGCCCGGGGTCGAGCGCGAGAGCCATCGCGATGACGACGCGCTGCTTCTGCCCGCCCGAGAACTGGTGCGGGTACTTGTCCACAGCCGTCTCGGGGTCGGGGATACCGACCCGGCGCAGCACGTCGATCGCCTGCCTGCGCCCTTCCGCGCGCCGTACGCGCCGGTGCGCGCGCAGCCCCTCGACGATCTGCCACCCCACGGTGAAGACGGGGTTGAGCGCGGCCGACGGCTCCTGGAAGACCATCGCGACGTCCGTGCCGCGCACGGCCCGCAGCTGGGACCGGCTCAGCGCGACGACGTCGGACTCGCTCGTCCCCGCCTTGTTCGCCAGCACGACGGCGCCTCTCGCCGTCGCGGTCTCCGGCAGCAGGCCGAGGATCGTCTTGGCGGTCACGGTCTTCCCGCTGCCGCTCTCCCCCACGACCGCGAGCACCTCGCCCGGGGCGACCTCGAGGTCCACCCCGTCGACCGCGAGGATCGGACCGGCATCGGTCGCGAACGAGACCGTGAGGTCCCGGACGGTGACGACCGCGCCCGAGGCGCGCGACGCCGTCGGGCCGGTGGTTGTTGCCTGCGCGCTCACGGGCGCACCTCGATTCCCTCGTCGCCCAGCGTCCCCGAACCTTCCAACCCGCCCAGCCCCGCGGGGCCGGCGCCGAGCGTGCCGCCCGGCACGACCGACGTCTCCGCGACCTCGCCCGCCCCGACCGCGGCCGCCCGGCGGCTGCGCAGGCGGGGGTCGGCGAGGTCGTTGAGGCTCTCGCCCACGAGCGTGATGCCCAGGACCGCGAGCACGATCGCGAGACCCGGGAACAGCGCGGTCCACCAGATGCCGCTCGTGACGTCGGACAGCGACTTGTTGAGGTCGTAGCCCCACTCGGCCGCGGCCGTCGGCTCGATGCCGAAGCCCAGGAAGCCGAGCCCCGCGAGCGTGAGGATCGCCTCGGACGCGTTGAGCGTCACGATGAGCGGGAGCGTGCGCGTCGCGTTGCGCAGCACGTGCCGCCCCATGATGCGGCGGTGCGGCGTGCCGATGACGCGCGCCGAGTCGATGAACGCCTCGGCCTTGATCCGCACGGTCTCTGCGCGGATCACGCGGAAGTACTGCGGGATGAAGACCACCGTGATCGAGAACGCCGCCGCGAGGATGCCGCCCCACAGGTCGGACTGACCGCCGCTGATGACGATCGCGAGCAGGATCGCGAGGAGCAACGACGGGAACGCGTAGACCGCGTCGCACACGACCACGAGCACGCGGTCGAGCCAGCCCCCGAAGTACCCCGAGACCAGGCCCAGCAGGACGCCGATCACGATCGACGCCGCGATCGCGACCACGATCACGAGGGCCGCGGTGCGCGCTCCCCAGATCACGCGGGACAGGACGTCGTAACCGCCGACGGTCGTGCCGAGCAGGTGCTCGGCCGACGGCGGCTGCTGCGCCCCGAACAGCACGTCGCCGCTGCGCAGCTGGCTGAACCCGTACGGTGCGAGCCACGGCGCGGCCAGCGCCGTGAGCAGGAAGAGCGCCGTGATGACGAGGCCCGCGACGAGCATGCCGCGCTGGAGGCCCACGCTCTGACGGAGCTGGTGGACCACGGGCAGACGGCCCCAGGAGAGTCGGCGTGCCATGTCAGTACCTCACCCTCGGGTCGATGAGCGCCGCGAGGACGTCCACGAGGAAGTTCGTGACCGCGACGATCACGGCCAGCAGGACGACGATCCCCTGGACCGCGACGAAGTCCCGGGCCTGCAGGTACTGCGCGAGCATGAACCCGAGGCCCTTCCACTCGAACGTCGTCTCGGTCAGGACCGCCCCGGCCAGGAGCAGCGCGATCTGCATGCCCATGACCGTGATGATCGGGATCAGCGCGGGCCGCCACGCGTGCGTGCGCACCAGCCGGTGCTCGGACACTCCGCGCGAGCGGGCCGCGTCGACGTAGTCGGTCGCGAGGGTCCCGATGACGTTGGTGCGCACGAGCCGCAGGAAGACCCCGGCCGTCAGCAGCCCCAGGGCCACTCCCGGCAGGACGGCGTGCATCAGCACGTCGCCCAGGACCGCAGGGTCGCCCGTGCGGATCGCGTCGACGACGTAGAAGCCCGACGGGTCCGGCAGGGCCATCATCTGCAGCTCGGCCCCCGTGGAGGCGCGCCCTGCGACGGGGAACCACCCGAGGCCCACCGAGAAGACGAGCTTGAGCAGGAGACCCGCGAAGAACACGGGCGTCGCGTAGCAGAGAATCGCGAAGACGCGCAGGAACGCGTCGGGGATCCGGTCGCGGTGGTGCGCGGCGAGGAGCCCGAGGGGCACGCCGACCAGGAACGCGATGATCAGGGCGTAGACCGCGAGCTCGAGCGTCGCGGCGCCGTAGGTCGTCAGGACCTCGGACACCGGGCGGTTGTCGCTGATCGTGGTGCCGAAGTCGCCGCGCACGATCCCGCCCAGGTACTCGAGGTACTGGACGATGATCGGGCGGTCGTAGCCCGCCTCGTGGATGCGCTCGGCGAGCTGATCCGCTCGCAGGCGCCCGCCGAGCGCCGCCGTGATGGGGTCGCCGGTCGATCGCATGACGACGAACACGGTCGTCACGAGGATGAAGACGGTCGGGATGATGAGGAGGAACCGGACCAGGACGTACCGTCCCAACCCACCTCCTCCGGACGTCTTCTTCCGCGGGGGTGTGGAGCGGGAGGTCCCGGCGCCCGGCGGGTCGGCCGTGGTCACCTGGTCGGTCGTCGTGGTCATGTCGTCCGTTCGTCGTGGTCCGAGCCGCGCTGCTCGGTGGCCTGCGGTGCTGCTG
>NZ_JBHUAD010000222.1:0-6460 GCF_042789955.1 Oerskovia sp. NPDC056781 | reverse complement strand
GAACTGCCGGTGGTGCTGGCCGTGGACCCCACGGGCGGCCGTCGCGCATCCATGCTCCGGGCGCGGATCGGGACCCGGGGCCGTGGTCGGGCGGGCGTCGTCGCGGCGAGCGGGTGAGAGCGCGTGCACCGGTTCGGCTCCCTTTGACCGCGTCGCCTTTCCGTCGATAGGATGTCTGACGGTGCAGTGCGCCTACCGCCCTACCCCCTGCCTGAGACGTGACGCGTCCGTCGTGTTCGTCGTGGCGGGGCCGTTCCGTGCTCGGAGCGGAGGTCACCGGTGGTGACCACCACAGCAGCATCCCTATCCGAACTACTTCCTGTCCGCATCGGAGCATCGAACTCAATGACCATCTCCACCCCCGCGAAGTCCGCACCTCAGGTTGCCATCAACGACATCGGCACCGAAGAGGACTTCCTTGCCGCCATCGACGCCACCATCAAGTACTTCAATGACGGTGACATCGTCGAAGGCACGATCGTCAAGGTCGACCGTGACGAGGTTCTCCTCGACATCGGCTACAAGACCGAGGGCGTCATCCCCTCCCGCGAGCTGTCCATCAAGCACGACGTGGACCCCGGGGACGTCGTCAAGGTCGGTGACGCAGTCGAGGCCCTCGTCCTCCAGAAGGAGGACAAGGAAGGTCGCCTGATCCTCTCCAAGAAGCGCGCTCAGTACGAGCGTGCCTGGGGCACGATCGAGAAGATCAAGGAAGAGGACGGCGTCGTCACCGGCACCGTCATCGAGGTCGTCAAGGGCGGCCTCATCCTCGACATCGGCCTGCGCGGCTTCCTGCCCGCGTCGCTGGTGGAGATGCGCCGCGTCCGCGACCTCCAGCCGTACGTCGGCAAGGAGATCGAGGCGAAGATCATCGAGCTCGACAAGAACCGCAACAACGTCGTCCTGTCGCGTCGTGCGTGGCTCGAGCAGACGCAGTCCGAGGTTCGCTCGACCTTCCTGCAGACCCTGCAGAAGGGCCAGGTGCGCCCCGGTGTCGTCTCCTCGATCGTCAACTTCGGTGCGTTCGTGGACCTCGGTGGCGTCGACGGTCTGGTGCACGTCTCCGAGCTGTCCTGGAAGCACATCGACCACCCCTCCGAGGTCGTCGAGGTGGGCCAGGAGGTCACGGTCGAGGTCCTGGACGTCGACTTCGACCGCGAGCGCGTCTCCCTGTCGCTGAAGGCGACGCAGGAGGACCCGTGGCAGACCTTCGCCCGTACGCACGCCATCGGTCAGGTCGTGCCGGGCAAGGTCACGAAGCTCGTTCCGTTCGGTGCGTTCGTTCGCGTCGAGGACGGCATCGAGGGTCTCGTGCACATCTCCGAGCTGGCTGTCCGCCACGTCGAGCTGCCCGAGCAGGTCGTCAACGTCGGTGACGAGGTCTTCGTCAAGGTCATCGACATCGACCTCGAGCGTCGCCGCATCTCGCTGTCGCTCAAGCAGGCCAACGAGGGCGTGGACCCGGAGTCGGACGACTTCGACCCCGCGCTGTACGGCATGGCTGCCGAGTACGACGAGCAGGGGAACTACAAGTACCCCGAGGGCTTCGACCCCGAGACCAACGAGTGGCTCGAGGGCTTCGAGGCGCAGCGCGAGACGTGGGAGTCGCAGTACGCGAAGGCTCACGAGCGCTGGGAGGCTCACCGCAAGCAGGTCGCCGAGGCTCTCAAGGCCGACGACGAGGCTGCCACCTCGGGCGAGTCCGCGAGCTCCGCTGCCACCTACTCCTCGACCCCGGTCCAGGAGGAGGCTGCCGGCACGCTGGCTTCCGACGAGGCGCTCGCCGCTCTGCGCGAGAAGCTCACCGGTAACTGATCTCGTCCTGGCCTCACGGCCAGGGTGATGTCATGACGAGGCCCGCCACCTTCGGGTGGCGGGCCTTCGTCGTCCCCGGGACCGGCTCCTACCCGTCGAGGACAAGGGCGAGGAGTACCCGGGCTGCCCCTAGGCTGTGACGATGCAGTGGACCACCGAGAGCACCCGCACCGCCTATGAGAACCCTTGGATCAGGGTGCGGGAGGACCGCGTGATCCGGCCTGACGGCGCACCCGGCATCTACGGGGTCGTCGAGCTGCGATGGCCCGCGGTCTTCGTCGTCGCCCTCACGGACGCCGACGAGGTGGTGCTCGTGACGCAGCACCGCTACACCACCGACACTCTCTCGATCGAGGTCCCGGCCGGGGCGAGCGACGGTGAGGAGCCCATCGTCGCGGCCCAGCGGGAGCTCCTCGAGGAGACGGGGCTCCGCGCCCGGGAGTGGGTACGGGTCGGTGGCATGGACGCTCTCATCGGAGTCGCGAAGGCCCCCGAGCACGTGTTCGTGGCTCGGGGGCTGACGGGGACGCTGAACCGGCGGGGGGCCGGCAGCAGCGACGCACCGGGCCGCACGGTGCGGGGTCTGTCGTCGAGCCAGGCCGAGGAGGGCATCTCGCGTGTCGAGGCGGTGCCGTTCGCCGAGGCGCTGGGGATGATCTCAGCCGGGACCATCCGAGACGGGGAGACCATCGCGGCCCTCGCTCTCGCCGGGCTCTGGTTGGGCCGGTTCGCCTGACCAGGAGCGAGTCAGACCGCGACGCTCTCCTCGGTGTCCTGGGGCCCGAGCGCCTCGTCGGACGGGCTCGCCGTGTCGCCCGTCGCGAACTGCGTCCGGTAGAGCTCGGCGTAGAGACCACCGAGCCGCAGGAGGTCGGCGTGCGTGCCGGTCGCCACGACGTGCCCCTGGTCGAGCACGACGATCATGTCGGCCTGGCGGATCGTGGACAGCCGGTGGGCGATGACGAGGGACGTCCGACCGTCGAGGGCAGCGTCGAGCGCGAGCTGGACGGCGGCCTCCGACTCGGAGTCGAGGTGCGCGGTCGCCTCGTCGAGGACGACGAGGGCCGGCGCCTTGAGGAACAGGCGCGCGATGGCGAGCCGCTGACGTTCGCCTCCCGAGAGCCGGTAGCCACGATCGCCGACCACGGTCTCGAGGCCGGCGGGCAGGGACTCGACGAGATCGGCGACGTGCGCCTGGCGCAGCGCGGTCCACAGCTCGGCGTCCGTGGCGTCCGGCCTCGCGTACCGCAGGTTGCCGGCGATCGTGTCGTGGAAGAGATGGGCCTCTTGGGAGACCACGCCCACGGTGTCCTGCAGCGAGCGCTGGGTGACCTCGCGCAGGTCGCGCCCGGCGATGCGCACGGCGCCGCCCGTGGGGTCGTACATCCGCGTGACGAGCTGGGAGATCGTGGTCTTGCCCGCACCGGAGGGACCGACGACCGCGACCATCGCACCAGCGGGGACGTCGAACGAGACGTCCGTCAGGGTGTCGCTCGTCGGGTCCGAGCTCACGGTCGCGACGGCCTCGAGCGAGGCGAGCGAGACGTCGGCGGCGCCGGGATAGCGGAAGGTGACGTGCTCGAGGGCAAGGGTCGCGCCGTGGCGAGCGACGTCGTCGGACAGGTCGCGCGCGTCCGGCGCGTCGGTGACCGACGGCTCGAGGTCGAGGACCTCGAGGACGCGCTCGAAGCTCACGAGCGCGGTCATGACGTCCACCTGGACGTTCGACAGCGCGGTGAGGGGCCCGTAGAGGCGGGCGAGGTAGGCCGTGAGGGCGACGACGACGCCGACCGTGAGCGTGCCGCGGATGGCCATGACGCCGCCGAGCCCGTAGACGATCGCGACGGCGACCGAGGCGACCGTCGTGAGCGCGACGCGGAACACGGTCGCGTACATGGCCGAGGTCACGCCGATGTCGCGCACACGCCCGGCCTGCTCGGCGTACGTCGCCGACTCCTGCTCGGGGCGGCCGAAGATCTTGACCAGGTGCGCGCCCGCGACGTTGAAGCGCTCGTTCATCATCTGCGCGGCGTCGGCGTTGAGGGCGTAGCTCTCGCGCGTGATGCCGGCGAGCCTGCGACCGACCCAGCGTGCCGGAAGCACGAACACGGGGAGCAGGGCGAGCGCGATGAGGGTCAGCTCCCAGGACATCGAGAGCATCGCGGCGAGCACGAACACGACCGTGAGCAGGTTCGAGAAGACGTTGGACAGCGTCGAGGTGAACGCCTGCTGGGCACCCAGGACGTCGCCGTTGAGACGCTGGACGAGGGCACCCGTGCGCGTCCGGCTGAAGAAGGCGAGCGGCATGCGTTGCACGTGGTCGAAGACCGCGGTGCGCAGGTCGAAGATGAGTCCCTCGCCCACCCGGGCGGAGAACCAGCGCTCGCCGATGCTGAGCAGACCGGACACGAGCGCGATGCCGGCGACGACGAGCGAGATCTCGACGACGACGTCGACGCGGCCGGCCGTGATGCCGTTGTCGATGAGCGACTTGAACAGGAGGGGGGTCACGGCGCCTGCCGCGGCGTTGAGGGCGATGAGCACGAGGAACACCGCGAGCTGCGCCTTGTAGGGGCGCGCGAAGGCGAGGATGCGTCGGACCGTGCCGCGGTGGAGCCGCTGCTTGGCCACGGACGAGTCCTGGCGGAAGGTGCGCATGCCGGAGCCGCCACCGAAGGACGAGGGGAAGGACATGGAGCCTCCTGGGGGTCGGAGGGGAGATCGGCGGAGGAGGGGCCTCGACGCCGTTAGTGAGCCTACCTCACCATGAGTTGGTTCACAAGAGGCCGCCGGACGACTACTCTCGTGCCTGTGACGACAGACTTCGACGCCGAGAACGCCGAGTTCCTCACCCTGCTGCACGCCGCGATGCGGGCCGTTCGGAGGGAGGCGGGGGAGCGCCTCGAGCGCGCCCGGACCACGCCCGGGCAGTACCGCATGCTGCGGGTGCTCGACCGCTGCGACGGCCCTCAGCGACCCGGCGCGCTGGCCGGCATCCTCGACGTCGCCCCCCGGTCCGTGACGTCCAAGGTCGACGACGCCGAGGCCGCCGGGCTCGTGCGCAGGCTGCCGGACCCGACCGACCGGCGTGCGACCCTCGTCGAGCTGACCGACGAGGGGCGCGAGACCTTGGCCGCTGTCGCCGCCGAGCGCGAGACGAGCGCGGGCACCCTGCTCTCGCGCCTCGACGCCGACGACCGGCACGAGCTCCTGCGTCTGCTGCGCGTCGTGGCGGGGGAGGCCGGCGCCTCCTCGAGGCGTGCGCACGGGGCATGACTGGCAGGATGGACCCATGTTTCGCGTAGGCCTGACCGGCGGGATCGCAGCAGGAAAGTCCGTGGCCCTCGATCGGTTCGCCGAGCTCGGGGCCTGCGTCATCGACGCCGACGTGCTGGCCCGTGAGGCCGTCGCGCCCGGCACCGTGGGCCTCGACGAGGTCGTCCAGGCCTTCGGCGACGGCGTCCTCGCGCCCGACGGGTCGCTCGACCGTGCGCGGCTCGGGACCATCGTGTTCGGCGACGACGAGGCACGGCGCCGGCTCAACGGGATCGTCCACCCGGAGGTCCGTCGCCTGTCGGCCGAGCGCGAGGCCCTCGTCGCCGCGCGTGACCCGCGCGCCGTCGTCGTGCACGACATCCCGCTGCTCGTCGAGACCGGTCAGGCCGAGTCCTTCCATCTCGTCGCCGTGGTCGTCGCCCCCGAGGGCGTGCGGCTCCAGCGCCTCGTGACCACGCGTGGCATGCGCGAGGACGAGGCCCGGGCCCGGATCGCCGCGCAGGCCACCGACGCCGAGCGGCTCGCGGTCGCCGACGTCACCCTGGACGGCAGCGGCACGCCCGAGGCGCTGCGTGCCGAGGTGGACGCCCTGTGGGAACGCGTCGTGCGCGAGACCGCGGAGGAGCTCGCATGACCGTCCTGCTCTCGGGCTTCGAGCCGTTCGACGGCGCCGCGACCAACGCCTCCTGGCAGGCCGTGAGCGCACTGCGCGACGCGTGGGACGGGGCCGAGCCTCTCGTCGCTGTCGAGCTGCCGTGCACGTTCGCGGGAGCGTGGCCCGCCCTGGAGACCGCGATCGAGGAGCACCGGCCCCGGGTCGTGGTGGCTGTGGGCCTCGCGGGCGGGACGAGCGCGGTCCGCCTCGAGCGGGTCGCGATCAACGTGGTCGACGCGCGCATCCCCGACAACGCGGGTTCGGCCCCCGTCGACGTCCCGGTCGTCGAGGGCGGCCCGGCCGCCTACTTCACGACCCTGCCCCTCAAGCCGTCGCTGGTCGCGGTGCGTGAGGCGGGGGTGCCCGTCGCGGTGTCGAGCACCGCCGGGACGTACGTGTGCAACGCGACGTTCTACGACCTCGCGCGCTGGGCCGACGGGCGGGACGACGTGCGCGCGGGATTCGTCCACGTGCCCGCGGTGAGCAGCCCGGGAGGTCCGTCGCCCGACGGCGGGTCCCTGCCGCTCGCGGCTCACGTGCGGGCGTTGCGGGTCGTCGTGGAGACCGCCCTGGCCGACCTCGACCGTCGCCTCGACCGCGACGCCGCGAGCGCCGTCTCGGCAGGCGCCGAGCACTGACGGGACGACGGTCGCGAGCCGGTCCGAGCACGGGCCGCGCCGGAGACGGCCGAGGCCCTCAGGGATGTCCGTGAGG
>NZ_JBHUAD010000221.1:0-6474 GCF_042789955.1 Oerskovia sp. NPDC056781 | reverse complement strand
CGTCACGACCTGGTAGGCCGCAGGGCCTACTTGGCCTTCTCGAGGATCTCCACCAGGCGCCACCGCTTGGTCGCGGACAGCGGGCGGGTCTCCATGATAAGGACGAGGTCTCCGACACCAGCAGCGTTCTGCTCGTCGTGGACCTTGACCTTGCTCGTGCGTCGGATGACCTTGCCGTAGAGCGGGTGCTTGACCCGGTCCTCGACCTCGATCACGACGGTCTTGTCCATCTTGTCGCTCACCACGTAGCCGCGCCGCGTCTTGCGGTTGGCGCGCTGGTCAGCGGCCGTCTCGGTCACCGGTGCGGCGTTCGTTGCGTTCTCGCTCATTCCAGCCTCACTCACTCACGCTCGGTGCGGTACGGATACCGAGCTCGCGCTCGCGCAGGATCGTGTAGATCCGCGCGATGTCGCGGCGCACGGCCTTCAGGCGACCGTGGCTCTCCAGCTGGCCGGTGGCCGACTGGAAGCGGAGGTTGAAAAGCTCCTCCTTGGCCTTCTTCAGCTCGGCGACGAGCTTCTCGTCGTCGAACGTGTCAAGCTCGCTCGAAGCCAGTTCCTTGGTTCCGATAGCCATCAGTTGCCACCACCCTCGCGCACCACGAAACGGCACTTCATCGGGAGCTTGTGGATCGCGCGGCGCATGGCCTCGCGAGCCAGGGGCTCCGGGACACCGGCCAGCTCGAAGACGATGCGGCCGGGCTTGACGTTGGCGATCCACCACTCGGGCGAACCCTTACCAGAACCCATGCGGGTCTCCGCCGGCTTCTTGGTCAGCGGGCGGTCCGGGTAGATGTTGATCCAGACCTTTCCGCCTCGCTTGATGTGACGGGTCATCGCGATACGAGCAGCCTCGATCTGGCGGTTCGTGACGTACGCAGGCTCGAGAGCCTGGATGCCGAACTCTCCGAACGCGATCTGGTTGCCACCCTTCGAGGCGCCGGAGCGCGAGGGGTGGTGCTGCTTACGGTGCTTCAGCCTGCGCGGGATCAGCATGCTCAGGCCTCCGTTCCGGACTCAGGAGCCTTCTCGGCGACAGGTGCCTCCGCCCCTGCAGCTGCAGGTGCCTCGGACTGTGCCGGACGCTCGTTGCGACGGCCGGCGCCACGACGGTCTCCGCCACGGTCAGGACGGTCGCCACCGCGGGGGCCACCACGGCCCTGGCGGGGAGCGGCGGTCGCCTGCTGCGCAGCGAACTCCTTCTCGGTCATGTCGCCCTTGTAGATCCACACCTTGACGCCGATACGGCCGAACGTGGTGCGGGCCTCGAAGAAGCCGTAGTCGATGTTCGCGCGGAGCGTGTGCAGCGGCACACGGCCTTCGCGGTAGAACTCGGAGCGGCTCATCTCGGCGCCGCCGAGACGGCCCGAGCACTGGACACGGATGCCCTTGGCGCCGGCGCGCTGCGCGGACTGCATGCCCTTGCGCATCGCACGGCGGAAGGACACGCGGCTCGCGAGCTGCTCGGCGATCCCCTGGGCCACGAGCTGAGCATCGATCTCAGCGTTCTTGACCTCGAGGATGTTGAGCTGGACCTGCTTGCCCGTGAGCTTCTCGAGCTCGCCGCGGATGCGGTCTGCCTCTGCGCCACGGCGGCCGATGACGATGCCCGGGCGTGCCGTGTGGATGTCCACACGCACACGGTCACGGGTGCGCTCGATCTCGACCTTGGAGATGCCGGCACGCTCGAGGCCGGTGGCCATGAGCTTGCGGATCTGCACGTCCTCACGGACGTAGTCGCGGTACCGCTGTCCGGGCTTGGTGCTGTCGGCGAACCAACGCGACCGGTGGTCGGTGGTGATGCCGAGGCGGTACCCGTGCGGGTGAACCTTCTGTCCCACTATCGGGCCCTTCCCTTCGTGTCTTCGCGCGGAACGAGAACCACGGTGATGTGGCTCGTCCGCTTGAGGATCTGGCTCGCGCGCCCCTGAGCGCGAGGCCGGAACCGCTTGAGGGTCGGGCCCTCGTCCACGAACGCCTGGGCAACGACGAGCTCCTGCTCGTCGAATGCCACGCTCGCGCGGTCGGCCTTCACCCGTGCGTTCGCGATCGCGCTCTCCACGACCTTGCGGATCGGCTCACTCGCGGCCTGCGGTGCGAACTTCAGCACCGCGACGGCCTCGGTGGCCTGCTTGCCACGGATGAGGTCCACGACGCGCCGGGCCTTCTGGGGCGTGACACGGACGAACCGCGCCTGCGCCTTGGCTTCCATTGCTGTCCTGCCTTCTTGTCTCGTCATGACGTTCGGAGTCGTCGTCTCGTGATCTGCGTCTGCACGCAGATCAGCGACGACGGCCCTTCTTGTCGTCCTTCACGTGGCCGCGGAAGGTCCGGGTGGGTGCGAACTCGCCGAGCTTGTGGCCAACCATCGACTCGGTGACGAACACCGGAGTGTGCTTGCGCCCGTCGTGCACGGCAAAAGTGTGACCGAGGAAGTCGGGCGTGATGACCGACCGACGGGACCAGGTCTTGATGACGTTCTTGGTCCCCTTCTCGTTCTGGACGTCCACCTTCTTCTGAAGGTGTCCGTCGACGAAGGGGCCCTTCTTCAGGCTGCGTGGCATCTGTCAGGCTCCTATCAGCGCTTCTTGCCGGTACGGCGACGACGCACGATCAGCTTGTCGCTCGGCTTGTTGGGACGGCGGGTACGGCCTTCAGGCTGGCCCCAGGGGCTCACCGGGTGGCGTCCACCGGAGGTCTTGCCTTCACCACCACCGTGCGGGTGGTCGATCGGGTTCATGGCGACACCACGGACGGAGGGGCGCTTGCCCTTCCAACGCATACGGCCGGCCTTGCCCCAGTTGATGTTCGACTGCTCGGCGTTGCCCACCTCGCCGACCGTCGCGCGGCAGCGCAGGTCGACGTTGCGGATCTCACCGGACGGCATACGCAGCTGGGCGTAGGGACCGTCCTTGGCGACGAGCTGCACCGACGCACCAGCCGAACGGGCGATCTTCGCGCCGCCACCGGGCTTGAGCTCGATGGCGTGGATGACCGTACCGGTCGGGATGTTGCGCAGCGGCAGGTTGTTGCCGGGCTTGATGTCGGCGCCTGCGCCGTTCTCGATGACGTCGCCCTGCTTCAGCTTGTTCGGCGCGATGATGTAGCGCTTCTCGCCGTCCGCGTAGTGCAGGAGCGCGATGCGTGCCGTGCGGTTGGGGTCGTACTCGATGTGAGCGACCTTCGCGGGCACGCCGTCCTTGTCGTGACGACGGAAGTCGATGACTCGGTATGCGCGCTTGTGGCCACCACCCTTGTGACGGGTGGTGATGCGACCGGTGCTGTTGCGGCCACCGCTCTTGGTGAGCGGACGGACCAGCGACTTCTCCGGCTGCGAGCGCGTGATCTCGACGAAGTCGGCAACGCTCGAGCCGCGGCGGCCGGGCGTCGTCGGCTTGTACTTACGGATTCCCATGGGGATCTGTCCTCAATCTGCTCTCGTCCGGCCTCAGCCGACCGGCCCGCCGAAGATGTCGATCGTGCCCTCGCGGAGGGTGACGATCGCACGCTTGGTGTCCTTGCGCTTGCCCAGCCCGAAACGCGTCCGCCGGGTCTTGCCCTTGCGGTTGATCGTGTTCACGGAGGCAACCTTGACCGAGAAGATCTGCTCGACGGCGATCTTGATCTCGGTCTTGTTGGCCCGCGGGTCCACGAGGAAGGTGTACTTACCCTCGTCGAGGAGCCCGTAGCTCTTCTCGGAGACCACCGGCGCGAGCAGGATGTCGCGGGGGTCCTTCGTCACGGCGGTCACTTCGCGGCCTCCTCGGCCTCGTCAGCTGCTTCCGACTCGGACGCGACGGCCTTGACCGAAGAGCCCGTGGCGGGTCCGGCGAGGAACGCAGCGAGTGCGCCCTCGGTGAAGACCACGTCGTCGGAGACGAGCACGTCGTAGGTGTTCAGCTGGTCAGCGACCAGGAGGTGCACCTGCTCCGCGTTGCGGAGGGACTTGCTCGTCAGCTCGTCGCCACGCTCCAGCACCACGAGCACGTGCTTGCGGGGAGAGAGGTTGGCGAGCGAGTTGATCGCGGCCTTGGTCGACGGCTGGCCGTCGATCCCGAAGCCGGTCACGACGTGGACACGGCCGGCACGAGCCCGGTCGGAGAGGGCGCCGCGCAGTGCAGCAGCCTTCATCTTCTTGGGGGTGCGCTGGCTGTAGTCGCGCGGCGTCGGGCCGTGAACGACCCCACCACCGGCGAACTGAGGTGCACGGGTCGAACCCTGACGGGCGCGGCCGGTGCCCTTCTGCTTGTACGGCTTGCGTCCACCACCGCGGACCTCGCCGCGGCTCTTGGTGTCGTGCGTGCCCTGACGGGCTGCAGCGAGCTGCGCGACGACAACCTGGTGGATCAGCGGGACGTTCGTCTGGACGTCGAACACCTCGGCGGGAAGGTCGGTGGTGCCGGCCTTCTTGCCCGTGGCGTCGAGGACGTCGACAGTGAGAGCTGCCATGAGTGTCATGCTCCCTTCACGGCGCTACGCACGAGGACGACGCCGCCCTTGGGGCCGGGCACTGCGCCCTTGACGAGCAGCAGACCCTTCTCTGCGTCGACCGCGTGGACGGTCAGGTTCTGCGTGGTCTGACGGTCGAAGCCCATCCGACCAGCCATGCGCACGCCCTTGAAGACTCGCGACGGGGTCGAGGCCCCACCGATCGAACCAGGCTTGCGGTGGTTGCGGTGCGCACCGTGGGAGGCACCCACGCCGTGGAAGCCGTGACGCTTCATGACACCGGCGGTGCCCTTGCCCTTGGTGGTGCCCACGACGTCGACCTTCGCGCCGGCCTCGAAGGCCTCCGCGGTGATCTCCTGGCCGAGGGTGTACTCACCGGCATCGGTGGTGCGGATCTCGGTCACGTGACGGCGCGGCGTGACGCCGGCCTTCTCGAAGTGGCCCTTGAGGGGCTTCGTGACCTTGCGCGGGTCGATCTGGCCTGCGGCCAGCTGGACCGCGGCGTAACCGTCGGTCTCCGCGGTGCGGACCTGGGTCACGACGTTCGTGCCCACGGCGACGACCGTGACGGGGACCAGGCGGCCTGCCTCGTCCCAGAGCTGGGTCATGCCGAGCTTCGTGCCGAGCACGGCCGTGACGGGCCGCTCGTTCTGCTGGGGCGTAGTCATGTTGTCCTCCCGCCTCAGAGCTTGATCTCGATGTTCACGTCCGCAGGCAGGTCGAGACGCATGAGCGAGTCGACGGCCTTCGGCGTGGGATCGATGATGTCGATAAGCCGCTTGTGCGTGCGCATCTCGAAGTGCTCGCGGCTGTCCTTGTACTTGTGAGGCGACCGGATGACGCAGAAGACGTTCTTCTCCGTCGGCAGCGGCACCGGGCCCACGACCGTTGCACCAGCGCGGGTGACAGTGTCGACGATCTTGCGCGCCGAGCTGTCAATCACCTCGTGGTCGTAGGACTTGAGCCGGATGCGGATCTTCTGTCCCGCCATGGCGTCGTCTGACTCTCTCTCTCGAACCGCTAGCTGTCCGACCCCCGCGCTCGGGCGTGTCGCCTATCGCGACCTACCGAGCGCACGCACCGAGAACGGTGCAGGGCCGTTGGATATGTGAACTGCTGACACATCGGGCCAACTTCTGGCGCCCGACGGCGTCACCGCCGTTCACAACGTTGTCGAGCCTGTGCAGAACCTGAGCTCCGCGGGGTCCTCGATCTGTGTCGACAGAGAGTTCAACCCGCGGCAACCTCGGAACACCGAGGTCCGCATGCTTAGCGGTTCAACACACTGTTCGACACATGAAAGAGCGCACCCGTAACAGGCAACCTGAACAGTCTGCCACAGGAATCCGTGGAAGACCAATCGTCATGCGTGAGGCACCAGCCGCTCGGGCCGACCGTCACGCGGCGACCGACGTGCTCACGCGTCGAGCGGGGCACGTCGTTCATCCAGGGTAACCGCCCGTGGCGCTCTCGCCGAACTCTGTGACCAGAACCACCGGCCGACGGCAGGCCGCCATGCCTGTCGGCAGCCCTGGCACGGCGGTCCGCAGACCCCTCACCAGCATGGACGCCGACTCGGGAGCCTTCCAGCATCGCCACGGGGAGGAACGTCGCCGATCACGAATTCTCGGGTCGTCCGCTCTTCGGCCGCCGGCTCCTCCGCCCGGGAGGCGCCCGATCCGGGGAGCGCCGAGCGTGCCCCGTCCATCGCTCGCCCCTGCGACCGCCACGGACGCACCCGAAGACCTCGGCGCGCGGCGTCGTCGGGCACGCGTCCGCCCCGGACCGGTCTGCCCTCCCCCGCAGCCCTCGCGTCCTCGCCCGGCACGGTGCACGACGCGCAGCGACCGTGCGTGCCAGCCGACGAAGGCGTGCCTGGCGCGCCGCTCTTCCGTGACGCGGGGCTCCGCTCCGTGCCCCCGCTGCCGCACCTCCCGTCCGGCACGGCCCTGCGGGCACACCCCACCCCGGCCACCCACCGCGTCCCGCTCCCCCGGGTACGCCGAAGGGCCCGGGTACCTTGCGG
>NZ_JBHUAD010000220.1:0-6494 GCF_042789955.1 Oerskovia sp. NPDC056781 | reverse complement strand
GCTTGGAGTGGTGCAGCTCCATGATGCGGCCGGAGATGTGGGGCTCGAGTGCGCCGTAGTCGTACGACAGCTCGGGAAGGGTGTAGACAGCCATGCCGGAATGCCTCCTGGATCGGTGCGCCGTAGCGCGCACGGTGTGACAACTGTGGCGAAAGGTTCGGCCGGTGCGAAACCGAGCGAACACGACAACCGTGGAACGCGAACGACCCGTGAGATGTTCCGGCTGGTGCCGGACCGTCTCACGGGTCGTCGTGCTCCGCAGGGGGAGCGGGTCAGTGCTTGGTGCTGCCGGTGTCGTCAGGGCTGACGATGTGGCTGCCGCCGCCCACCGCGGTACCGGACTCCACGGCGTGCGTGGCGTCCGCGGCGCCGAGAGCGTCGTGCTCGCCGTGCGAGTGGGACGCCGCCACCTCGGAGGGGGTCACGGGCTCGACCCGGTCCTCGTAGAAGAAGCGCGACAGGCGCTGCATCCGGCGGTCCTTCTTGTAGCCCTTGCGGCGGACACCACGAGAGTCGGTCGCCGGCTCGATCTCCAGGGGAGCGTGCGCCGTGTAGTTCACACGGAGCCAGCGCTCCTGGTCGTCGAGCGGGCGGTGGACCTCGATGTACTCACCGTGCGCGAAGCGCACGATGCGTCCGGTCTCGTGCCCGTGCAGGACGAGCTCGCGGTCCTTGCGCTGCAGCCCGAGGCAGATGCGCTTGGTGATCCAGAACGCGATCACCGGGCCGACGAAGAGCAGCACACGGAACACCCACGTGATCGCGTTGATCGACAGGTGGAAGTGCGTCGCGATGAGGTCGTTCGACCCGGCGAGGGCCAGGATGATGAACGCCGTCAGGAAGCCGACGCCCAGGCCCGTGCGGACCGGGACGTTGCGCGGACGGTCGAGCACGTGGTGCTCGCGCTTGTCCTTGGTCACGGCCGCCTCGAGGAACGGGTAGACCGCGAGGAACGTGAACAGGAGACCCGGGATCACGACCGCCGGGATCAGGATGTTGAGCGAGAGCGTGTAGCCCGCGATCACGTACTCCGTCTGCCCCGGCATGAGTCGCAGCGAACCCTCGAGGAACAGCATGTACCAGTCGGGCTGAGCACCGGCCGAGACGGGGGAGGGGTCGTACGGTCCGTAGTTCCAGACGTTGTTGATGGCCATCGTGGCGCCCATCGCGGCGATGACGCCGAACACCACGAAGAAGAAGCCACCGGCCTTGGCGACGTACACGGGGAACAGCGGGAAGCCGACCACGTTGGCGTTGGTGCGGCCGCCACCCGGGTACTGCGTGTGCTTGTGCAGCACGACGAAGAACAGGTGGAGGGCGACGAGCGCCAGGATGAGGCCCGGGACCACGAGGATGTGCAGCGTGAAGAGCCTCGGGATGATGTGCTCGCCCGGGAACTCGCCACCGAAGATGAAGTACGACATGTACGAGCCGATGATCGGGATCGACTTGACGACGCCGTCGGTGATGCGCAGACCGTTGCCGGAGAGCACGTCGTCCGGGAGCGAGTAGCCCGTGAAGCCCGCGGCGAGGCCGAGGATCATCAGGAGGAACCCGACCATCCAGTTGAGCTCACGCGGCTTGCGGAACGCCCCGGTGAAGAAGACGCGCATCATGTGCGTCACGATCGCGGCCATGAAGAGCAGGGCCGACCAGTGGTGGATCTGACGCATCAGGAGACCGCCACGCACCTCGAACGAGGTGTGCAGCGTCGAGGCGAAGGCCTCGGACATGAGCTGGCCGTCCATCGTGGCGGGCTCGCCGTGGTACGTGACCAGGCCCATGCTCGGCACGAAGAACATCGTCAGGAAGAACCCCGAGAGGATCAGGACGACGAACGAGTAGAGGGCGATCTCGCCCAGGAGGAACGACCAGTGGTCCGGGAAGACCTTGCGGGCGAACTCCTTGACGGCCCCGGCGATGCCGGTCCGCTGGTCCAGATAGTCTGCGGTCGCTTCAGCGGGTCCCGCGGTGCTGGTGCTCACTTGAGGCGCTCCCAGTAGCTCGGTCCGACGGGCTCCAGGAAGTCGCTCTGCGCGATCAGGTAGCCCTCGTCGTCAACGGTGATCGGCAGCTGCGGGAGCGGCCGCTTGGCGGGGCCGAAGACGACCTTGGCGCCGTCCGCGACGTCGAAGGTCGACTGGTGGCACGGGCACAGCAGGTGGTGCGTCTGCTGCTCGTAGAGCGCGACCGGGCACCCGACGTGGGTGCAGACCTTGGAGTAGGCGACGATGCCGTCGTAGGACCAGTCCTTGCGGTCCTCGGCCTCCTTGAGGTCACGAGGGTCGAGACGGACCATCAGGACGATGGCCTTGGCCTTCTCGGAGATCCACTCGTGCGAGGTGCGCACCTCTTCCGGCACGTCGGGGATGACGTGGAAGGCGCTGCCGATCGTGACGTCCTCGGCCTTGATCGGGCGGCCCGAGGGGTCGAGCGCAAGGCGCATCTTGGGCTTCCAGAGCGTGTGACGGAACTTGTTGACGTTCCAGTCTCCACCCACCTCGGCCACGAGGGGAACAGCGATCGCGAGCGGGAAGAGCGCGAGAGCGGTGACGACCGCGCCCTTGAGCACGCCACGACGGGCGATGCCGGAGTCCTGTGCGCCCTCGGTGAGGGCCTGCACGGCCTCGGCGCGGACCGCGTCGGAGCTGCGCTGGCCGTGCCGCTCGTCGACGTGCTCGTGGTCCGACATGAGGGTCTTGGCCCAGTGCACGGCGGCGAGGCCGATGCCGAGGAGCGAGAACGCCAGGCCGAGCCCGATGACGAGGTTGGCCGTCCGGATCCCCGCGATCGAGGTGTCCTCGGGCAGTGCGAAGAACGCGACGAGCATGCCGATGGTGCCGATGATCGAGATCGTGAAGAGGATCACGACCTGCTTCTCGGCACGCTTGGCTGCCTTCGGGTCACGGTCTGCCATCCGGCTCTTGTGAGCCGGGATACCCGGATCCTGGAAGCGGTCGAGCTCGTGCCCGTCCTGCTTGGTCAGGTCCGTCGAGTGCTGGTTGTCGCTCACGACGACTTCGCTCCGATCCACACAGCGGCGCCGATCAGCAGGCCCATGCCCACGATCCACACCCAGAGGCCCTCGCTGACGGGGCCGAGAGAACCAAGGTCGAGTCCACCGGCGGAACCGTCACGCTGCTCGACGAGGTACGCGATGACGTCGCGCTTCTCGTCGGGCGTCACGTTCATGTCGTTGAAGACCGGCATGGACTGCGGTCCGGTCTGCATCGCCTGGTAGATGTTGCGCTCCGAGGTCTCCCACAGCGGGGGTGCGAACTTGCCCTCGGACAGGGCACCGCCCGCACCGACGGCGTTGTGGCACATCGCGCAGTTGGTGCGGAAGACCGCAGCACCGTTCGACGGGTCACCGAGCGAGGCGTCGACCTGCTCGTCCGTGGGGATCGCCGGGCCGGCGCCCAGGGAGGCGACGTACGCAGCGAGCTGCGCCGTCTGCTCCTCGTCGAACTGGCGCGGCTTCTGGATGGCCTGGGGGCCTTCCATCTGCATGGGCATACGACCGGTCGACACCTGGAAGTCGACAGCGGCCGCTCCGACGCCGACGAGGGACGGGACGGTGTCCGATCCCTCGGCGCTGGGGCCGTGGCAGGTGGCGCAGTTCGCCTGGAAAAGCTTCTGGCCTGTCTCGATGTCCTCGGTGCTGGCGGTGTCAGCGCTGGCTGGACTCGGGGCAAAGGCGGCGTAGACGCCGCCGGTGACCAGCAGCGCCAGCAGCAGCAGCACGACCGGTGCGAAGCGGTGGTGCCTGCGGGCGGCGAGTGCCTTCACGAAATGATCCTCGTCTCGCAAGTGGGGGGTGCAGGGGGCAGATGTGGTTGTCCGGGCATCGGTGCCGCGGGCGTCACCGCGTCAGCGGAGGATGTAGATCACGAAGAAGAGTGCGATCCACACGACGTCGACGAAGTGCCAGTAGTAGGACGTCACGATGCCGGTGGTGGCCTCGTGGTGCCCGAAGTTCTTGGCGGCGAAGGACCGACCGAGAAGGAACAGGAAGGCGATCAGACCACCCACGACGTGGAGTCCGTGGAAGCCCGTGGCCAGGAAGAAGACCGAGCCGTAGGGGTGCGACGAGATGGTGAGTCCCTCGTGCACGAGCTCGGCGTACTCGTAGACCTGACCGCCGATGAAGAACGCACCCATGAGGTACGTGAGCGTGATCCACTCGTTCATCCCCCACCGGTTGACCTGGAAGATCGATCCGGTGCGGACGGGCTGGAAACGCTCCGCCGCGAGGACACCCAGCTGGCACGTCACGGAGGACAGCACCAGGATCGACGTGTTGATCACGGCGAAGGGGATGTTGAGCTTCTCGGTCTGAGAAGCCCACTCCTCGGCGGGTATCACCGATCGAGCGGTGAAGTACATAGCGAACAGTCCAGCGAAGAACATGAGCTCGCTGGCCAGCCACACGATCGTCCCGACCGAGACAGGGTTCGGTCGGTTGACGCTCACGTGCTGGTGGGCGTGGGGGGCAGCCGTTGCGGTCGACACATCAGCCATTATGGCCGACCGCGGAGCGATTTGGACCACTGGATCGGGGGGTGGCGCGCGGCGAATCTCACAAACTCTCCAGATTCTCCCACCAAGCCCTGCACTTCATGACGGATCACGTTGAAGTGCCATGAAACGGCGGGAATTCGGGGGTCGTGACCACGGCCTGGAACACCCGCGTCCGCCCCGGCGCGCGAGGATGTCGTCCGGGCCTGCGACGTGCCAAGATTCCCAGGAGTGCTGTGCCTCCGGCTCGGCGATCGCGGTGGTCTCCCACCGGACGACCGGTAGGCACGCAGGCTCGACCGGGAACCGGACGAGACCCGACCCAGAAGGAGGCGACGATGACGTCGACGACGAGCGACCTGACGACCACCCACCCGGAGCAGGACACGCTGTCCGAGGTCGGGCAGGTCCAGGCCGCGCGCGCGCCGCACATCCTGCTCTACAGCGACGACGTGACGGTGCGGGAGCAGGTGCGCCTCGCCGTCGGGCGTCGTGTCCGGGCGGGAGGGCCCGACATCGTCTGGAAGGAGGTCGCGACCTCGACCGCGGTCGTGGCCGCTGCCGACGCGGGCGGGTGGGACCTCCTCGTGCTCGACGGCGAGGCCGACAAGGCCGGGGGGATGGGCCTGTGCCGACAGCTCAAGAACGAGATCTTCCGGTGCCCCCCGGTTCTGGTCCTCACCGGCAGGCCGCAGGACGGTTGGCTAGCATCGTGGTCGCTCGCCGACGAGGCCGTCCCCCGGCCGTTCGACGCGATCGAGCTGCAGCGAGCGATCGTCTCGCTGATCGAATGACCTCATGAAGGGCAGATCCCGTGACCACGACACCGGGCACTCCGGCAACCGTCCCGTCCGTCCTCGCATCCCAGGGCACCTCCCTGGTGCCTGAGCAGACGGCGCCGTCGTGGCCGGGTCTCCTCTCGGAGCTCATCGCGGGGCGCGAGCTGAGCCCGGAGCTGACCGCGTGGGCCATGGGCATGGTCCTGTCGGGCGAGGTCAGCCCCGTCCGCCTTGCGGCGTTCCTCGTCGCGCTGCGGTCCAAGGGCGAGACCGTGGGCGAGCTGCGCGGCCTGGCCGACGCGATGCTGGCCCACGCGACCCGGTTCACGGTGCAGGGCCCGACCGTGGACATCGTCGGGACGGGCGGCGACCGTGCGCACACGGTCAACGTCTCGACCATGGCCGCGGTGGTGATCGCCGGGACGGGCGTGCGCGTCGTCAAGCACGGGAACCGCGCCGCGTCGTCGTCGTCGGGCTCGGCCGACGTGCTCGAGGTCCTGGGCATCCGCCTCGACCAGTCCCCGGAGCGGGTCACGCAGCTGGTCGAGGAGGTCGGCATCACGTTCTGCTTCGCGCAGGTCTTCCACCCCTCGTTCCGGCACTCGGCGGTCGCGCGCAAGGAGCTCGGGATCCCGACGGCGTTCAACTTCCTCGGACCCTTGACGAACCCCGCGCAGCCGCCGGCGACCGCCGTCGGGGTCGCCGACGCGCGCATGGCCCCGCTCGTGGCCGGCGTCTTCGCGTCGCGCGGGACCTCGGCCCTCGTGTTCCGCGGCGACGACGGCCTCGACGAGCTCGCGGCGACCGGTACCTCGACCGTCTGGGAGGTGCGTGACGGCTCCGTCACGACCCGGTCGCTCGACGCGGCGGCCGAGCTGGGCCTGCAGCGGATCTCGGTCGAGGACCTTCGCGGGGCCGACGCGTCGTTCAACGCCGAGGTCGCGCGTCGCGTGCTGGCCGGCGAGACGGGGCCCGTGCGGGAGACCGTGCTGCTCAACGCCGCGGCCGCGCTCGTCGCGGACGCGAGCCTGCCCGGGACCGCCGAGGGGACCCTCGTCGAGCGTCTGCGCGCGGGCATGGCGCACGCGGCGACGAGCGTCGACTCGGGCGCGGCAGCAGGAGTCCTGGAGCGTTGGGTCGCCGCCTCGACGCGGTGACGACGATGACGACGAGGGCGGGGTGCGGACGGGAGGCCGT
>NZ_JBHUAD010000219.1:0-6496 GCF_042789955.1 Oerskovia sp. NPDC056781 | reverse complement strand
GTCCACGAACGGGACGGCCCCTGCGGGCAGGCGTGCGGCGGCGTCGCGACGCGCTCACTCCTGCGTCGTGATGCCCGAGTACGAGTGCTTGCCGTTGAAGATCAGGTTGACGCCCGTGAAGTTGAACAGCACGCACGCGTAGCCGACGAGCACGAAGTACGCCGCGCGGCGCCCGGACCAGCCGCGCGTGGTGCGGGCGTGCAGGTAGGCCGCGTACACGACCCAGACGACGAAGCTCCAGACCTCCTTGGGGTCCCAGCCCCAGTAGCGGCCCCAGGCGTGCTCGGCCCAGATCGCGCCACCGATGATCGTGAAGGTCCACAGCACGAACGCGACCGCGTTGAGCCGGAAGCTCAGGGCCTCGAGCTGCGCGGGCCTCGGTGTCGTGTCGAGCCACCGCCAGGCCGGGTGGCCCAGGAAGCCGTTGCCGTTCTCGCGCGAGTCGCGCAGGAGCTGGATCGAGGACATGACGAACGCGACCGTGAAGATCCCCGTGGCGATGATCGCGACGCCCACGTGGATGACGAGCCAGTACGACTGCAGGGCCGGGCTGACCCCGGTCGCCGCGAGGAAGAACGAGTTCTGCGCGACCACGAGGAACAGCACCGCGAGCCCCGTGACGAACGCCCCGAGGAACCGCACGTCGCGGCGCAGGCTCACGCCGAGGAAGACCGCCATCGCGACGAACGCGCCGACGAGAGTGAACTCGTACATGTTGGCCCAGGGCGCTCGGCCCGCCGCGATGCCGCGGGTCACGATCGCCGCGAGCAGCAGGATCGTCCCGAGCCAGCCCGTGGAGATGCCGATGCCCGCGGCCTTGCGCGAGACCGGCTTGGGCGGGGTGGCCACGGCGACGGCGACCGGGGCGTCGGTGTCACCGGCGTCACCGGCGGTCACGGGTTCGGCGACAGGCTCCTTGGCCCCCAACCGGGACAGGTCGATCGCGAACGCGACGAACGCGACCGTGAGGGCGGTCGCGGCCGCCCACACCAGGTCGGAGCTCAGGTCGGCAACGGTCATCGGTCAGCCTTTCGTGGTCGGTCGGGGCGAGCCTGACCGTCGGTGCGGGGGGAGGACGTGGTGCGCTCCGCGGCAGGGCGCTCGGCGGGTGGGTCGGTCGTGGGCGGCGTCCCGGGCAGCGACTCGACCAACCGGTCGACCTCGCCCTGGAGCCCGGCGTCGTCCCCGCGGGCGAGTCCCGCGACGCTCACGACGGTACGCCGGTCGGACGTGGCGCCGTCGGGCGGCTCCTCGCTCCACGCCCGCAGCCACACGCGACGGCGCGGCGTGAAGAGCGAGACGGCGAGGCCTGCGAGGGCGCCGAGCGAGAAGACGAGGATCCACACGAGCGCCGGGTCGTGACGCAGGTCGAGCGCGACGTAGCGCGGGACCGCTCCCTCGGCGAGCGTGATGGTGCCCAGGCCGTCGGGCAGGTCGACGGTCTCGCCGGGAGCCACGAGGACCCGCACGCGATCTCCCTCGGCGTCGACCGAGGGCGTGAGCGTGTCGGTGTTGAGGCGGTACACGTTCTGCGGCAGGCCCTCGTCGAGCCCCAGGTCGCCCCGGTAGACCTCGAGGACGAGCAGGGGGTTGATCGGTTGCGGGAAGGTCGAGCGCGCGCCCACCTCGTCGACCTCGGCCGTGGGCAGGAAGTACCCGACCAGGCCGATCTGGTCGAGGCCGGGTGACGTGTCGGGGACCTTCACGACCCCGCGCGAGGTGTACATGGTGTCCTCGGGCAGGAAGGGCACGCGACCGGCGAACGCGACCTGGCCCTCGGCGTCGTGGATCGTGATCTCGGGGGCGTAGCCGTTGCCCTGGAGGTAGATCTTGGCGCCGCCCGCGACGATGGGGTGGTTGACCTTGATCTGCTCCTGCTCGGACGTGCCGTCGGGGTCGCGCACCGTGACGTGGGCCGTGAAGTCGCGCGACTGCGCGAACGCCACGGCGTCCATCGCGAACTGCGCGTCGAACGAGTCGAGCGTCATGGAGAACGGGACGAGCGAGGACGGGCTGAACAGCGAGCCGTTCTCGAACGTGTCGTAGTCGACGACCGCGTTCGCGAACCCGCGCCCCTCGGTGATGATCGCCTGGCCGCGGAAGTGCAGGAGCTGGCCCGTGGCGACCGCCACGAGGAGCCCGAGCAGGGACAGGTGGAAGACGAGGTTCCCGGTCTCGCGCAGATAGCCGCGCTCGGCGGCCACGGTGCGACGCTCGGGCAGGCCCCGGGCCGGGTCGGCGGGCTCGACCCCGACGTCGACGCGGAACGTCGGCAGCCAGCGCAGCCGACCACGCAGGTGCTTCGCCGCCGCGTCCACGACCTCGTCGGGCGTCGCGGTGCTGGACGTCTCGGCCTTGGCAGGGAAGCGGTCGAAGCGGCGCGGGGTGCGCGGCGGGCGGTTGCGCACGGCCTGCAGGTGCGCCTTGGTGCGAGGCAGGATGCAGCCCACGAGCGAGACGAACAGCAGGATGTAGATCGCGGAGAACCACACCGACGCGTAGACGTCGAAGAACCCGAGCCGGTCGAGCCACTCGCCCGTGCCCGGGTTGTCCTGGAGGTACGTCAGGACGGCGGCCGGGTCCTGGGGTCGCTGGGGCAGCACCGAGCCGGGAACGGCGGCGACCGCGAGCAGCATGAGCAGCATGAGCGCGACGCGCATGCTGGTCACCTGGCGCCACGTCCAGCGCAGCGCGCCGCGCAGGCCGAGCGCGGGGAGCTGCGGGGCGGGACCGCCCGTGGCCTCGGCGGCGCTCGCGCGCACCTTCCGGCCCGACGGCGACGCTCCCCTCGCGGGCGCGGTCTCCTCCTCGGCGCTGCTCGCCTCGGGCTCGGGGTGGCTGTAGGCGTCGTCGATGCCCTCGGGGCGGTACAGGTCCTTGTCGCTCATCAGATCACCGTCTCGAAGCCGGTGATGAGCCCGCCGAGGCGCGCGGTCCACGTGCCCCAGACGCCCGTCACGAGGGCCAGGCCGATGAGGATGAGCATGCCGCCCCCGATGCGCATGATCGCGACGCGGTGGCGACGGAGGAAGGCCACGGCCTTCTTGGAGCGCTCGAGCCCGATCCCGATGAGCAGGAACGGGACGCCCAGGCCCAGGCTGTACGCGATCCCGAGGATCGCGCCACGGCCGGCCGTGGCCTCGTCGAGCGAGAGCGCCATGACGGCGGTGAGGGTCGGACCGATGCACGGCGCCCAGCCGAGGCCGAACACGATGCCGAGCAGGGGTGCCCCCCACAGTCCGGCCGTGGGGCTCACGTGGAGGCGACGGTCCCGCTGGAGGAACGGCATGGCGCCCATGAACGCGAAGCCCATGAGGATCACGACGACCCCGAGGACGCGCGTGATGACGTCCTCCCACTGCTTGACGTGCACGCCCACGGCGCCCGCAGCGACCATGAGCAGCACGAACACGAGCGTGAAGCCCGCGACGAACAGGCCCACACCGGTCACGACGCGCCAGCGCCCGGTGGTCCGGGCCGTCTTGAGTGCGGTACCTCCGCCCCCTGCACGGGTCCCGGTCGTGCCGGCGTTGGCCGCCGCGAGCCCGCTCACGTAGCCCACGTAGCCGGGGACGAGGGGCAGGACGCACGGGGACGCGAACGACACGAGCCCTGCGAGGATCGCGACGGGCACCGCCAGCAGCATCGAGCCGCTGAACGCGGTCGTCGCGAACGTGGAGCCGAGGTCGCCGGCGAGAGCGAGGGGGCCCATGCGTCAGGCGCTCTCGGTGAGCAGGTCGTCGACGAGAGCACCGAGCGTCGAGCCCTCGGCGCGCCCGATGATGCGTGCGGCGACCCGGCCCTCGCGGTCGAGCACCACGGTCGTCGGCACGGCCTGGAGCGGGACGGAGCCCTCGAGCGTCGCGATGGCCTCGCCGCGCGTGTCCTCGATCGAGGGGTAGGGCACCTCGAACGTGCGCTCGAACGCGAGCGCGGCCCCGGCGTCGTCGGTGCTGTTGATGCCGAGCAGGTGCACCCCGTCGGCCGCGCGGTCGTTCGCGAGCGCGACCAGGTCCGGCGCCTCGGCCCGGCAGGGGGCGCACGCCGCGTACCAGGTGTTGATGACGACGACGTCGCCCAGCCACTGCGAGGTGTCGACCGCGCCGCCCTCGAAGTCCGTGCCGGTCAGGACCACGGGCTCGTCCCGGTCGGAGACGTCCCAGGTCTTGACCGAGCCGTCGCCCGAGACGTAGCCCTGGCCCACGACGTCGTCGGGGCTCGTGGCCCCCGACTCCTGGGAGCAGGCGGTCAGGACCAGGCCGAGCGAGACGAGGGCGACGATCCCGGAGGTCGCGCGGGCGCGACCCTGCCGGGCACGGAAGGGGCGGATCATGGCAGCACTGTCTCCCACCTGCCTGGGCACAACCTGAGAAGCGGCTGGCGCCTCACGCGCCCGAGACCTTCGCGGCACCGGGCAGCAGGTCCGCGACCGGCTCGGTGTAGTGGATGCCGACGAGGCGGTCGCCGTCGAAGCGCAGCGACGTGAGCGACGCGAGGGAGCACTGGCGGTTGCGCGGGTCGTGCCACAGGCGCTTGCCCTCGAAGGCCAGGCGGGAGATCCAGATGGGGAGCTGGTGGCTCACGAGCACGACCTCGCGCCCCTCGGCCTGGGCGCGGGCGTCGTGGATCGCGGCGTGCATGCGCGCGACCTGCTGCTTGTAGGGCTCGCCCCACGACGGACGCATCGGGTTCCACAGGTAGGGCCAGTGGCCCGGGTGGCGCAGCGAGCCGTCGCCCACGCCGAACTTCATCCCCTCGAAGTGGTTGCCGGCCTCGATGAGGCGCTCGTCCGTCCCGAGCGGCAGCCCGAAGGCCTCGGCGACGGGCGTCGCGGTCTCCTGCGCCCGCTGGAGCGGGGACGCGATGACCAGGGCGACGTCGAAGGGTTCGGGCGTGGCGTCGTCGGGCAGCGCGGGGGCGCCCTCGGCGGGCTTGCCCGACAGGTGCCCCGCGACGCGACGCGCCATCGTGTGCCCGAGCTCCGAGAGGTGGTAGCCGGGGATTCGCCCGTAGAGGATGCCGTCCGGGTTGAAGACTTCACCGTGACGCATGAGGTGGACCGTGGTTGCGACCATGGGGACCAGTGTCCCAAATTTCTTCCGCGCGCGGTGCACCGGGACGGCGTGCTCCCGGACACAGGCCCGCAGGGCGCCGGGAAGTCCCCGACTACTGGTTCTCGCGCTCGTCCACGACCCGGCAGGCCTCGGCGATCGCGGCCATGGCCTCGCCGAGGTTGCGGAACTGCTCGGGGGTCAGGACGTCGACCATGAAGCGGCGCACGGCCCGCACGTGTCCTGGCGCGGAGGCGACGAGCTCGGCGTAGCCCGCGTCGGTCATGACGCAGTTCACACCGCGACGGTCGGTCTCGCTCGCGGACCGGCGGACGAGCCCGCGCTGCTCCATGCGGTGCACGGTGTGCGTGACGCGGGACCGCGACCGGGCGAGGCCGTCGGCGAGGGCCGACATCCTCATGGTGTGGTCGCGGGCCTCGGAGAGCCGCACGAGCAGCTCGTACTCGCCCAGCGTGAGGACCGAGTGCTCCTCGTGGTCCCTGCTCAGGGCTTCGACGAACCGCGCCGTGCCGTCGAGGTACTGGCGCCACGAGTGCTGCTGGCCCTCGTCGAGCCAGGGTGCGTCCTGCGGCGCGACCGCGCGCCTGTCGTGCTGAACCGTCATCTCCGCCTTCATCCGCCACGCCCCCACCGTCCGAACAACCGTCCCAGTCTCCCATCCGGGAACTGGTCCGCCCACCAGGGAATAGAGGGACGGGGGCTTGCGTTGATGCGATCGTATGAAGTTGAATCTTCAACTAATGGCTCGTCGGACGGCGCGCCTGACGCACACGCACCACGACTTCCACAGGAGAACACCCATGGCCACGACCCTTCCCGCCGGACTGACCGCAGGCACCTACGTCATCGACCCCTCGCACTCGCAGGCGACCTTCACGGTCCGCCACGCGGGCATCTCCAAGGTCCGCGGCTCGCTCGCGATCGCCGAGGGCACGCTCAACGTCGGTGACGACGTCGAGTCGTCCAACGTCGTCGCGGCGATCGACGCCAAGTCCGTCAACACCGGCGACGCAGGGCGCGACGGCCACCTCCAGTCGGCCGACTTCTGGGACGCCGAGAAGAACCCCACCTGGAACTTCGTCTCGACCGCCGTCGAGGCCGACGACGACGACTTCGTCATCGCGGGCGACCTGACCATCAACGGCGTGACCAAGCCGGTCAAGCTCGAGACCGAGTTCACGGGCACCGCCGTCGACGCGTACGGCAACTCGCGCGCCGGGTTCGAGGCCGAGACCGAGATCTCCCGCAAGGAGTTCGGCCTGACCTGGAACGTCGCCCTCGAGGCCGGCGGCGTGCTGGTCGGCGACAAGATCAAGATCGCGCTCGACCTCTCGGCCATCAAGCAGGCCTGAGCCTCTCGCCCCCGACCGGCCACCGCGTCCTGACGCGGCCCGGTAGGCCAGGAGCCGGCGACCCGTCACGGG
>NZ_JBHUAD010000218.1:0-6599 GCF_042789955.1 Oerskovia sp. NPDC056781 | reverse complement strand
TCACAGGGCGACCAGCGCCCGCCGGCGCGGGCCTACGAGGCCGCGTCGACGTCGTCGGGCAGGGACTCGTCCTTCTGCTGACCACGCGTCCGCAGCAGGCTCGCCACGGTCGTGACCCCGAGCGCACCCAGGATGACCACGAGCGAGAGCCAGATCGGCACCGTCGGGACGGCCTCGATGTGCTGTCCGCCGTTGATGAACGGCAACGTGTTCTCGTGCAGGGCCTCGAGGATCAGCTTGATCCCGATGAACCCCAGGATCACCGCGAGCCCGATCGGCAGGTACACGAGCCGCTCGAGCAGGCCGCCCAGCAGGAAGTAGAGCTGACGCAGCCCCATGAGGGCGAACACGTTCGTCGTGAACACGATGAACGGGTCGTGCGTGAGCCCGAAGATCGCCGGGATCGAGTCGAACGCGAACAGCAGGTCCGTGCTGCCGATCGCGAGGAACACGATCAGCATGGGCGTGAAGAGCCGCTTGCCGTCGACCACGGTGCGCAGCCTGCCGCCGTCGTACGTGGGCGACAGCGGCAGCACCCGGCGCAGCGACCGGATGAGCCGGTTCTCCTGGTACTCCTCCGACTCGTCCCCGCCCACGACCAGCTTGACGGCGGTGTAGATCAGGAACGCCCCGAAGAGGTAGAAGACCCACACGAACTGGGCGATGATCGCGGCGCCCGCGAGGATGAACGCCCCCCGCAGCACGAGCGCCACGATGATCCCCACCATGAGCACCTTCTGCTGGTGCTCCCGCGGCACGGCGAACCTCGTCATGATGATGACGAACACGAAGAGGTTGTCGACCGAGAGGCTGTACTCGGTGAGCCAGCCCGCGTAGAACTCGACCGCGGGAGCACTGCCGCCCACGAGGGCGACGAGGCCGCCGAAGGCCAGTGCCAGGGCGACGTAGAACGCCACCCACAGGCCGCTCTCCTTCATCGACGGCACGTGCGGGCGACGGCCCACGATCACCAGGTCGACGAGCAGGAGGACGACGAGGGTCGTCAGGGACGCCGCCTCGAACCAGAACGGCAGCTCGTGCTGCATCAGTAGGTTTCCTTCTCCAGGCGACGGCGGTCGCTCTTGTCCTTGGCGAGGCTCGCGATCGTCGTGATGGCGAGCGTGACCAGGATGAAGCTGAGCGAGACGGCCGTCGAGATCTCAGGGATGGCGGTGACGTGCTCGCCACCGTTGATGAACGGGATCTCGTTCTTGTGCAGCGCGTGGATGAGGAGCTTGATCCCGATGAAGCCGAGGATCGCGGCCAGACCCCAGGCGAGGTACACGAGCCGGTCGAGGAGACCGTCGATCAGGAAGTAGAGCTGGCGCAGGCCCAGGAGCGAGAACGCGTTGGCCGCGAACACGAGGAACGTCTCCTGCGTGAGCCCGAAGATCGCCGGGATCGAGTCGACCGCGAACAGCAGGTCGGCGCTGCCGATGGCGATCATCACGATGAGCATCGGCGTGATGTAGCGCTTGCCGTCGATCTTCGTGAACATCCTGTCCTCGACGTACGCGTCCGTCGTCGGGAAGAGGCGACGCGTGAGGCGCAGGACGCCGTTCTCCTTGTACTCCTCGTCGTCGTGCTCACGTGCGCTCTTGACCTGCGTGTACGCGGTGTAGATGAGGAAGGCACCGAAGATGTAGAAGACCCAGCTGAAGTTCTCGATCAGTGCGGCACCCAG
Source organism: Oerskovia sp. NPDC056781 (assembly GCF_042789955.1). Lineage (NCBI taxonomy): Bacteria > Bacillati > Actinomycetota > Actinomycetes > Micrococcales > Cellulomonadaceae > Oerskovia > Oerskovia sp. NPDC056781. Next base: position 4,915 of record NZ_JBHUAD010000218.1, on the reverse strand, counting down.
GAGGATGAAGATCGTGCGCAGGACCAGGGCGATCGTGATGCCGATCAGCAGGACCTTCTGCTGGTACAGCCTGGGCACCCGGAAGCTCGTCATGATGAGGACGAACACGAAGAGGTTGTCGACCGACAGGCTCTTCTCGGTGATGTACCCGGCGAAGTACTCCCCGCCGTAGACCGAGCCGAAGTACGCCCAGATCCCGGCGCCGAAGAGGACCGCGATGCCGACGTAGCCGGCGGACCACCACGAGGCTTCCCTGAGGGTGGGAGCGTGCGGGGTGCGGACGTGACCCACGAAGTCGAAGGCCAGCATCGCGAGGATCATGCCGATCGTCGCGACCCACATCCAGACAGGAACATCCATCACTCATACCTCCGGTACGTAGCGTCGAGTACCGAAGGTCTCTTCCGCCCTCGCGGTCACCGATGCGCCCGGGGGCGATCGCGAGAGGTGACCGTGCAGGACCGGTGACACCGGGCCGACGACTGCGCCGGCCGTGATGACGACATCACCGTTTCTGGGAATACTCCCCTTCAACTGAGCAAGCATAGGGCATGGCACGAGCCGGGCTCCCACGCCTTCCACAACGGCCCGGGCCCGCCGGAACTTCCGGGAGCAGGCAGCCCCGCAGCGCGCTCCGCCCTCACTGGACGCAGAACTCGTTGCCCTCCGGGTCCTGCAGGACGATCCAGAACTCGCCGTTCTCGTCCATCTCCTGGAGCAGCGTCGCCCCCAGCGCGACGAGGCGCTCGGTGTGCGCCCGGACGTTGCGCACGCGGTCGGCCCCCTCCCCCTCGACGCCCACGTCGATGTGCATGCGGTTCTTGGCCGTCTTCGGCTCCGGGACCTGCTGGATGAAGATCCGTGGCCCCACACCGTCCGGGTCCACGACCGCATAGAACGAGTTGTACCGGTCGGGGCTCATGCCCCACGCGGCCATGGCGGACTCCCAGTCGGCGAACCCCTCCGGCGGGGGCTGCTCGACGTACCCCAGCGCGACGCACCAGAAGGCGCCGAGGCCTCTCGGGTCGGCCGCGTCGAACGTGATCTGGACCGTGCGTGCCATGGCATCCCTCGTTCCGTCGCCGTCACCGGACCGACGACGTCGGCCCGGGCGTACCAGCACTCAGGCGGTGGCCGACTGCATCTGTCGCAGCTCTTTCTTGAGCCCCGAGATCTCGTCACGCAGCCGCGCGGCGAGCTCGAACTGGAGCTCGGCCGCCGCCGCGTGCATCTGGTCGCTGAGCTCCTGGATCAGGTCCGCGAGCTCGCCCGCGGCGACCCCCGCGAGCCGGTTGGCCGTCGTCGCGCCCTCCTTGGGGCCCCCCGGGACCGGCGCACGTCCCTTGCCGGGCTGGCGGTAGCCGCCGGCGAGGAGCTCCTGCGTGTCGATGTCCTCACGGGCGAGCATGTCCGTCACGTCGGCGATCTTCTTGCGCAGCGGGGTGGGGTCGACGCCGTGCTCCAGGTTGTACGCGACCTGCTTCTCGCGACGCCGGGTGGTCTCCTCGATCGCCTGCGCCATGGCCGGTGTGATCTTGTCGGCGTACATGTGGACCTGGCCGGACACGTTGCGGGCGGCACGACCGATCGTCTGGATGAGGGACGTCCCGGAGCGCAGGAAGCCCTCCTTGTCGGCGTCGAGGATCGCGACGAGGGACACCTCGGGCAGGTCGAGCCCCTCACGGAGCAGGTTGATGCCCACGAGGACGTCGTACTCGCCCATGCGCAGCTCGCGCAGCAGCTCGACGCGCCGCAGGGTGTCGACCTCGGAGTGCAGGTACCGGACGCGGACGTCGCGCTCCAGGAAGTAGTCCGTGAGGTCCTCGGACATCTTCTTGGTCAGGGTCGTGACCAGCACGCGCTCGTTGCGCTCGACCCGCTCGCGGATCTCGTGGAGCAGGTCGTCGATCTGCCCCGTCGTCGGCTTGACGACGATCTCCGGGTCGACCAGGCCCGTGGGCCGGATGATCTGCTCGACCACGCCGTCCGACATCGAGAGCTCGTACTTGCCCGGGGTCGCCGAGAGGTAGACCGTCTGCCCGATCCGCTCGACGAACTCCTCCCAGCGCAACGGCCGGTTGTCCATCGCGCTCGGCAGGCGGAAGCCGTGGTCGACCAGGTTGCGCTTGCGCGACATGTCGCCCTCGAACATCGCCCCGATCTGCGGGACCGTGACGTGGGACTCGTCGATCACGAGGAGGAAGTCCTCGGGGAAGTAGTCCAGCAACGTGTGCGGGGCCGTGCCGGCCTCTCGGCCGTCGATGTGTCGTGAGTAGTTCTCGATGCCCGAGCACGAGCCGATCTGGCGCATCATCTCGATGTCGTACGTGGTCCGCATGCGCAGACGCTGCGCCTCGAGGAGCTTGTTCTGCCGCTCGAGCTCTGCGAGCCGCTGCTCCAGCTCGGCCTCGATCGAGGTGATCGCGCGTTCCATGCGCTCCGGACCGGCGACGTAGTGCGTCGCCGGGAACAGGTTGACGCTCGTCTCCGAACGGACCACGTCACCCGTCAGCGGGTGCAGCAGGTGGATCGCCTCGATCTCGTCGCCGAAGAACTCGATCCGGATCGCGAGCTCCTCGTAGACCGGGATGATCTCCACGGTGTCGCCGCGCACCCGGAAGGTACCTCGCGTGAAGGCCAGGTCGTTGCGCGTGTACTGCATGGTGACGAACTGCCGCAGCATCGCGTCGCGCTCGACCTGGTCGCCGACGTCGAGACGGACCATGCGGTCCACGTACTCCTGCGGCGTGCCGAGGCCGTAGATGCAGGACACCGAGGCCACGACGACGACGTCGCGCCGCGTCAGGAGCGAGGACGTCGCGGAGTGCCTGAGGCGCTCCACCTCGTCGTTGATCGAGGAGTCCTTCTCGATGTAGGTGTCCGTCTGCGCGATGTACGCCTCGGGCTGGTAGTAGTCGTAGTAGGACACGAAGTACTCGACCGCGTTGTTGGGGAGCAGCTCCCGGAACTCGGTGGCCAGCTGGGCCGCGAGGGTCTTGTTGGGGGCCATGACCAGCGTGGGGCGCTGCAGCTCCTCGATGAGCCAGGCCGTCGTCGCGGACTTCCCGGTGCCCGTCGCCCCGAGCAGCACCACGTCCTTCTCACCCGCTCGCAGCCTCTGCGAGAGGTCGGCGATCGCGGTGGGCTGGTCACCCGACGGCGTGTAGTCGGAGATGACCTCGAACGGGGCGACGGTGCGCTGCAGATCGGTGACGGGACGCATGGTTCCACGGTACGGCGAACCACCGACAAGCGAACTATCGACCGCCGCTAGCCCACGGTCGACGAAGACGCGACCTGAACGGGGACTTTCACCCGGCAACGGATTTGGCGTGTCGCGACGGGGCCCAATACTGTGCCGGTGATCCTCGCGCATCTCCTGATATCCCCTGACAAACCAGACGTCGGGACATCCTGGGCCGTGGATTAGTACGTAGACCTTACTTTCGGCCTCGACCCCGGAGACATCGATGTTCCTCAGCTCGACGCGCAGGACACCCCAGCGCACCCTCCTCGGCGCGCTCGCCGCCGGCGCCCTGACCACCGGCCTGCTGGGCCTCGGCGCGGCCCCCGCCCTCGCCACCACCCCGCTGCCCGCGACAGCCCTCGGGACCGACTGCCCCGACTTCACCGGTGGTCTCACGAACACGCCGCTGTTCACCGACAAGGGCGTGGCCGTCTTCGTCGGCGGCGACTACACCGCACTGGGCGGGGCCAAGGAGTCCGAGGGCGTCCTCGTCTCCCAGGGGTCGGTGACCATCGACACGGGCGACCTGATGAACCTCGGCGTGGTCGGCGCCGGGTCCCAGTTCACGCCGCCGAGCGGCAGCGACATGGTCCTGGCCGCAGGGGCCGTGACCGTCAAGTCCGGTCGGGTCGAGGTCGCCCACCGGCTCGACAAGGGCGGGAACGTCGTCGCCGGCGGCGCCATCGAGGGAACCTTCGAGCTCAACGGCGGGAAGAAGACCCCGCACTCGCCCGTGCCCGCACCCCAGGCCAAGGCCCTCGGGTCCGAGCTCGACAAGGTCTCGGCCGACCTCGCGAGCAAGCCCGCGACCGGGAGCCTCGCCGGGAAGGTCCTGATCGGCGACGGTTCGTCCGCGGTGCAGGTCTTCGACGTCTCCGCCGAGCAGGTGGCGGGCCTGCGCGGTGAGGTCACGTTCGAGAACGTCGGGACGTCCGCACCGATCGTCGTGAACGTCTCGGGCAGGACGCCGGACCTCTCGCTGAACTACATCGCCGCGGGCAGCGATCGGATCGACGCGGGTGCGGCCCTCGGCAAGTGGGCCCCCCGCATCCTGTGGAACTTCCCCGACGCCACGAAGCTCACGATGACGAGCAGCAGCCAGACCGTCGGCTCGATCCTGGCACCACAGGCCGACGTCGCCCAGAAGACCCACACCAACGGTCGGTTGTACATCGGTGGAGACCTGACGTTCGGCGGGGCGGGAGCCAGCGGCGGCCTCGAGCACCACAACTTCCCGTGGACCGGTTCCGCGACGCTCGGCTGCGAGCAGCCCACCACCCCGAAGGACCCGGGGACGGGCGGCGAGGAGAAGGAGCCCGAGCCCGGCACCGAGGAGGAGACCCCGGCCCCCGAGACGCCCGTGGAGGAGGAGACTCCGGCCCCCCTCGCCACCACCGCACCTCCGGTCCCGGTGGACAAGGCCACCCCGGTCGCAGACCCCCAGCCGTCCCCGAGCGCCACTGCGCCCGCGAAGCCCGCCCAGACGGCGAGCGGCCAGGAGGAAGGCGGCCTCGCCGCCACCGGCGCACAGACCGCGCTGATCGTCGTGGTCGCCGCGGCTCTCCTCGCGGGCGGCACCTGGCTCGTCCTGCTGGCACGACGCAAGCGCGCCACGAGCTGACCTCCCGCTGACGTACGGCCGAGGCCCTCAGGGACATCCCTGAGGGC
>NZ_JBHUAD010000217.1:0-6626 GCF_042789955.1 Oerskovia sp. NPDC056781 | reverse complement strand
GTTCCTCGTCGCGTGCGTGGACGACCCGGGCGCCCGAGCCCTGGCCGACGCGCACCGTACGGCAGGCGGTCGGGTCGTCACGTACGGCACGTCGCCGGGCAGCGACGTGCGGCTGTCGGACGTCCGGCCCGACGGCGCCGCGGGGGTGGCCGCGCGGCTCACCGTCGCCGGTGACGCAGGGGGCGGGGTCGCCCGGCCGCTCGCCGGTGCGCCCGACGGGGGCGCGAGCCCGAGCCTCGACCTGCGCCTGCAGGTGCCCGGTGCGCACAACGCGCTCAACGCCGCCGCGGCGGTCGCGACCGCGATCCTGCTGGGCGTGGGCGCCGAGCAGGCGGTGTCGGGCGTCGGCGAGTTCCTGGGGACCGGTCGACGCTTCGAGGCGCGCGGTGAGGCCGGTGGTGTGCGGGTGGTCGACGACTATGCGCACCACCCCACGGAGGTCGCGGCGCTCCTGGCCGCGGCGCGGCCCGTGGCGGCCGGTGGCCGGGTGCTCGTGCTCTTCCAGCCGCACCTGTTCTCCCGCACGCGGACCTTCGCACGGGAGTTCGCCGACGCGCTGTCCCTCGCCGACGAGGTCGTCGTCACGGGCGTGTACGCGGCACGGGAGGACCCCGACCCGAGCACGGGCTCGTGGACCATCACCGACCTCATGGCCGATGGGTCGGCCCGGGGCGTCGAGGACCGGTTCGAGGCGGCTCGCGCGATCGCTGCCTCGGCGCGTCCCGGCGACCTGCTGCTCACGGTGGGTGCGGGGGACGTGACCGAGCTCGGTGCGGTGGTCCTCGACGCGCTCTCGGGGCAGGGGTCCGCCGCGCCCGCGGGGGAGGACGACGACTGATGCGTCCGCCGTCCCGTCCCCGGCCCGCCGCGCCTCGCCCGGCCTCGCGTCCTGCGCAACCTCGGCAGACGCAGCCGGCAGGGCCTCTCGCTGACCGCGGCCCGGGCGGACCCGCACTGCCCGTCGAGGCGACCGGGGCACAGGGCCGGGACGACGTGGGGACGACCGGCGGGGCCTCGGGCACCCGTCGCTCCGCGGGCACGCTGGGGACGGACGACGACGTCGCGACGCAGCCGCTCGTGCTCCGCGGCAGCGAGCTCGCACGCGCCGAACCCTCGGGACGGGCCCGGGGCCGGGAGCGTCCGGCGTCGGCCCCCGTCCCCTTCGTCGGGGCGGTCGGCGGGCAGGGGAGCCGACCGGTCGACCGGGTCGTCTCGACCGGGATGGCGGACCGTCTGGCCGAGAAGGCCGCGATGCGTCGGCACCGGCTCAGGAACCGGGTGCTGGGGTGGGCCGCGGCGGTGCTCGCGGTCGCGGGCGGGGTGTGGGTCGTGCTCTTCTCGCCGCTGCTCGGGACGGATCCGGCCAAGGTCGAGATCTCGGGGGAGGGGACGGTGATCGACGTCGCCCAGGTCGAGCAGGTCGTGTCGCAGGTCTCGGACGTCCCGTTGCCCCGGGTGGACACGATCGGTCTGCGGGATGCGATCCTCGACCTCAACGGTGTGCGCGACGTGCGCATCCTGCGGGTCTGGCCCGACGGGCTGAGCGTGACCCTCGAGTCGAGGGAGCCCGTGGCGGCCGTCCCTCACGAGGGCGCCTTCGCCCTGCTGGACCGCGACGGGGTCCAGGTCGGGACGGTCGACGCGGTGCCGGAGGGCCTGCCGGAGATCGGTGTGACGCTCGACGAGCAGGGTGCGCGGTCGTTGCGTGCGGCTCGTATCGTGCTCAACGCGCTCCCTTCCGAGCTGCGCGCCGAGGTCGCCGAGGTCACGGCTCCGACGCAGGACGCGGTCACCATGACGCTGCGCGACGGCGCGGTCGTCGAGTGGGGCAACGAGGAGGATGCGGCGCTCAAGGTCCGGGTGCTCCAGGCGCTGCGGGCGTTGCCGGAGAACCAGGGGGTCACGCTCTTCGACGTGTCGGCCCCCACGATGCCGATCAGCCGGTGAGCGGCCGGGGACGGTGTGACATGGACCATGGCGCAGGTTTTCGCCGACACGCGCGGGCGGGTCGTTGATACGGCAGGGACGGGCACCTACCGTCGACACAGCACAACCTGACATAACTATAACCCTCTAGTTGAGGGTGAAGGTTGAGGGCTACAGGATCGAGAGGCATTGACGTGGCAACTCCGCAGAACTACCTAGCAGTGATCAAGGTGGTCGGCATCGGCGGTGGTGGCGTGAACGCCGTCAACCGGATGATCGAGGTCGGTCTCAAGGGCGTCGAGTTCATCGCCATCAACACCGACGCGCAGGCGCTGCTGATGTCCGACGCGGACGTCAAGCTCGACGTCGGGCGCGAGCTCACGCGCGGCCTCGGGGCGGGTGCAGACCCGGAGGTGGGCAAGAAGGCGGCCGAGGACCACGCCGAGGAGATCGAGGACGTCCTGCGGGGCGCCGACATGGTCTTCGTCACGGCGGGTGAGGGCGGTGGCACCGGGACCGGTGGAGCGCCCGTCGTCGCACGGATCGCCCGCTCGCTCGGCGCCCTGACCGTCGGTGTCGTCACGCGACCCTTCACGTTCGAGGGTCGTCGCCGGTCCGTCCAGGCGGACCAGGGGATCGAGGCCCTGCGCAACGAGGTCGACACCCTCATCGTCATCCCCAACGACCGGCTCCTGTCGATGTCGGACCGCAACGTCTCGGCGCTCGACGCGTTCCACTCGGCAGACCAGGTCCTGCTCTCGGGCGTCCAGGGCATCACGGACCTCATCACGACCCCGGGCCTGATCAACCTCGACTTCGCCGACGTGAAGTCGGTCATGCAGGGGGCGGGCAGCGCTCTCATGGGCATCGGGTCCGCACGGGGCGAGGACCGGGCCGTCCAGGCCGCCGAGCTCGCGATCTCCTCCCCGCTGCTCGAGGCGAGCATCGACGGCGCGCACGGAGTCCTGCTGTCGATCCAGGGCGGCTCGGACCTCGGGCTCTTCGAGATCAACGAGGCCGCACGACTCGTCCACGAGGCGGCGCACACCGAGGCGAACATCATCTTCGGTGCGGTGATCGACGACGCTCTGGGCGACGAGGTCCGCGTGACGGTCATCGCGGCCGGGTTCGACGGCGGCACGCCCCAGATCCGCAAGGACGCCCGCGCGCTGGGCCAGGTCGCCGGCACCCCCGCGGCTCCGCCCGCACCGGCACCGCTGCCCGCGCCCGTTCCGACGGCCACGGGCAGCCACACGCTCCCGCGCCCGGTGGTGCCGATCGCCTCGGAGCCCGACGACGTCCCGGTGACCTTCGGGGGCGGTGCGGCGACGGTCTCGGCCGGCTATGCGCCGATCCCGACGTTCAGCGTCGTCCCGACCGAGGAGAACGTCAACGCCGAGCAGTCGGCGGCCGAGCGGTCCGCCCAGGTCGAGGTTCCCCGCCTGTACGACGAGGAGCCCGTCCGGCGCAAGGTCGAGGACCTCGACGTCCCCGACTTCCTGAAGTAGCCAGTGCTCGATCCTGCACTCCCCGCACCCCCGGTTCTCGAGGTCGACCTCGGGCCGGGGGTGCGTGCTGCGTTCACGGGCCGTGCCGGTGGGTCCTCGCCCGCACCCTGGTCCGGGCTCAACCTCGGGCTGGGGGTGGATGACGACGCCGAGCGCGTCCTCGCCCACCGCGACGCGGTCGGCCGGTGGCTCGGCGCTCCGCTGGTCTTCGGCACCCAGGTGCACGGCGCCGAGGTCCGCGTGCTCTCGGCGGCCGACCGGCTGGCGCGGGTCGAGGCGGGACTGGGGGCCGCCACGTGCGGCGAGCAGGACGCCCTCGTGACTGCCGAGCCCGGGCTCGGCCTCGGCGTCCTGGTCGCGGACTGCGTCCCGGTCCTGCTCGCGGACCCGGACGCCCGGGTCGTCGGGGTCGCGCACGCGGGCCGCCAGGGCCTGCTCGACGGGGTCGTCGGCGCGGCGCTCGAGGCGCTCGTCGGCCAGGGCGCACGCGTGGACCGGGTGCGCGCCGTCGTCGGGCCCGCTGCCTGCGGGCGCTGCTACGAGGTGCCCGAGCAGATGCGCGACGAGGTCGCCGCGGTCCGTCCCGGCACGTCCTCGACCACGAGCTGGGGGACCCCGGCGCTCGACCTGCCCGCAGGCGTCGTCGCGGAGCTGCACGCCGCCGGCGTGCGCACCGTCGTGGAGACCGGGATCTGCACCCTCGAGGACGAGCGCTTCTACTCCCACCGTCTCGCGACCCGCGGCGGCACCACGACGGGGCGGTTCGCGGGCGTCATAGCCCTCGAGTGACCGGACGCAGGTTCTCGGCGTGCCGTTTCTCACCCCCCGGCCCGTTGTCCGTTCCTGGGCGTGTCGCATCACGCGCGTGTCCGGGGCTGGGTTAGCGTGCAAAGCACGGAACCAGCAGTCGACATGAGGACGGAGAGAGGGCGATGGCCGGAGCACTTCGCAAGACCATGCTTTACCTGGGCCTCGCTGATGATCGAGGCGAGGGCGACCAGGAAGAGTTCATCGACGAGTACGACGACTTGGGGGCCGACGTGCCGACCGACTACCAGGCTCAGGTGACCCCGCTGCACCGGACGGTCGCCCCACGAGAGGTACCCCAGACGAGCATGTCAGCAGCCGAGCTCCGCCGGATCACCACCGTGCACCCGCGCTCCTACAACGACGCCCGCGTCATCGGGGAGGCGTTCCGTGGCGGCACCCCCGTCATCATGAACCTCTCCGACATGGACGACGCGGACGCCAAGCGGCTCGTCGACTTCTCCGCAGGCCTCATCTTCGGGCTGCACGGAGCCATCGAACGAGTCACCAACAAGGTCTTCCTGCTCTCTCCCGAGCACGTCGAGATCACCGGTGAGGAGCAGGCTCCCGAGCCTCCGGTGAGCCGGGCCGGCTTCTTCAACCAGAGCTGACCGCGGACTCTGGCACAGTTGACCCTGTGAATTTCGTCTTCGATCTGCTGGCATTCGTCCTCGGCCTCTACCTCGTGGTGCTCATCGGACGGGTGGTCTTCGACTGGGTGCAGGTCTTCGCCCGGGACTGGCGCCCGCGCGGTGTCATGCTCGTGCTGGCGGAGGCCATCTACACCCTGACCGACCCGCCGCTGCGAGCGCTGCGCAAGGTCATCCCGCCCCTGACCCTCGGTCAGGTGCGGATCGACCTCGGCTTCATCGTGCTCTTCCTCGCAGTGTCGTTCGCTGCACAGATCCTCGGCTCGATCTAAACGTGTAGAAATCCTGACAACCCGGCGATCTCGTGACCGGTGGCCCTTCAAGGGTCCCCGGTCGGAGGCCGCCTCCGCTGACAATCTCCGCTACTTTGGACTGTGGCGATCTCGAGATCGCCCGGACTGACGGCGCAAACGCATTGAGGTGAGACGATGGCACTGCTGACAGCAGAGGACATCCTGAACAAGAAGTTCTCCGCGACGAAGTTCCGCGAGGGATACGACGTCGAAGAGGTCGATGACTTCCTGGACGAGGTGGTGAGGACGCTCAACTCCGTGCAGGAGGAGAACGACGACCTCAAGACCAAGCTGGCCGCAGCGGAGCGACGCGTCGCCGAGCTGAGCCGGGCCGACGCCTCGGCGCCGTCCAAGCCGGCCGTGGTCGAGACCCCGTCCGCGCCGGAGCCCGCACCCGTCGTGGCCAGCGTCGCGCCCGCCCTGGGCAAGCCGACGGCCGAGCCGGAGTCCGCCACCGGCATGCTCCAGCTCGCACAGAAGCTGCACGACGACTACGTGCGCTCGGGCCAGCAGGAGGGCGACCGCCTCATCGCGGAAGCGAAGGAGGAGGGGACCCGGATCGTGCAGGAGGCCGAGGAGACCTCGCACCGCACGCTCTCCCAGCTCGAGCAGGAGCGTTCGCTCCTCGAGCGCAAGATCGACGAGCTCCGTCTCTTCGAGCGGGACTACCGCACGCGCCTCAAGAGCTACCTGCAGAACCTCATGGGGGACCTCGACAACCGCGGCAGCGCTCTCCCGCCCCGCAGCGGTTCCGGCGCGGGGCGCTCGAGCGACCTCAGCGCGGGCATCTAGTCCACCTGCCACCTGGCAGACGATCACACCAGGCGTGCGGACCACAGGGTTCGCCGCCGGTCGGTCCGTGACGACGCACCACACCGGTCCATCCGGCGTGGTGCGTTGTGCGTACCGGCAGGCGGCGTCTACTCTCACCGCAACTCGAACCGGAGGGGCGACATGACCAAGCTCAGCACCGCGACGCGCGCGGTCGTACGACAGCAGTTCCCGAACCTAGCTCGCGACGTCAAGTCCTTCCCCGTGCGTGACGGCGAGGAGCCGTGGACGCTGAAGGAGGCGGAGGAGCAGGCAGCGACCCTGCTGGAGGAGCGCGAGCGACTCGAGCGAGAGCTGACCGAGGCCGACCAGGAGCTCTCGGAGCTCCTGCGCAACTCGGGGGACGGTGCGGGCGACGACCAGGCGGACTCCGGGTCCAGCGCGCTCGAACGCGAGCAGGAGCTCACCCTCGTCAACAACATGAGGGACCTGCTCGAGCAGACCAAGCACGCGCTCGACCGCATCGCGGCCGGGACCTACGCGACGTGCGAGGCGACCGGGCTCCCGATCGGCAAGGCGCGTCTGCAGGCCTACCCGCGGGCGAACCTGTCCGTCGAGGCGAAGCAGCGCGAGGAACGTCGCTGACGCGACCGCCCGGCGCACGCGAGGAG
>NZ_JBHUAD010000216.1:0-6756 GCF_042789955.1 Oerskovia sp. NPDC056781 | reverse complement strand
TTCCTCGAACGGGCGGGCCTCTCGTCACTCGTCGTCCCCGACGAGCCGGGGAGCGAGCGTCTCGTCGAGCCAGTCGAACACGCGCTGCTCGGTCAGGGCTCGCCCGAGGGGCTGGCAGTGGAGGTTCGCGCCCTCGGCGGCGGTGAACCGCACCAGGGCCGACACGTCGGGCGTGAGCCGGACGAGCTCCTCGGACTGGCCGGGCCAGAACTGCTCGCCCTCGGGCGAGGTGACGAGCAGGGGAGTGGTGATCTGCGCGACGACGTCCCGCGCGTCGTACCGCTGGACCTCGCGGAGCGTCGCGGCGTAGCCGTCCACGCCGTACGGGCGGGCACGGAAGCGCCACGTGGCCGCGGTGGCCTTCGACAGGCGCAGGCCCAGGTCCATGTCGCGGTCGAACGCGTGGTCCTTCCCCTCCTCCAGCAGTTTGAGCAGGCTCTTGGGCATCGAGCCCGTCCACGAGGCCGAGACGTCGACGACGCCCGGGTCGACGACCGCCGCGGCCGGTCGGTGCTCGAACGCGAGCGCGCGGGGCACCCAGTACCCGGCCTGGCTCGACCCGTAGACCGCGACCCGCCCCTCGTCGACGTCGGGGCGTCCTAGGAGCGCGTCGAGCACGGGGGTCAGGACGGCCTCGAAGTCGGGCCGGAAGGGCACGCCCTGCTCGAACAGCATCGACTGCTGCCCGGGGCCGTCGAACACGAACGCGTGGTATCCCCGGCGCAGCGCGCCCGCGACGCACGCGGTCCACATCGACGTCAGCGAGCCGTCCGACCCGTTGACGGCGACGAGCGTCGACCGCGGACGGACCTGTCCCGGGTCCGCCGCGATCGCCGCGGTCGACGCGGCGTCGGACGCGCTGAAGAAGTACCCCGGCAGCGTCGTCCCCTCGTACGGGACCGCGAGGCGCTCGACGACGAGCCCGCTCGCGTCGACCCACCGGTCCCACGCGGCGCGGTGCTTGCGGAACGTCGGCAGGAGGTCGTCGTCGACCTCGAGCGCCGCGACCGCGTTGACCGCGGCCGCGTAGTACGCGGACGCCCGCAGGTACGCGGCGGCGGCGCTCGTCCCGTGCCCGGCCGCGGCGGCGTCGGCGGCGACCTGCGCGACGCGGTCGCCGAGCGTGTGCCACGCGTCGAACCAGCCCTGATGGTCCTTGTCGCGCACGTGCGCGACGGCCGCGAGGACCTCGCCCACGTCCGCCGTGCCGCTGTACGCGCCACCCAGGACGCTGCGGATCTCGAAGTCTCGCCCGTGGTCGCCGGAGAAGCCGGCGGAGAACGGGTCGTGGTGGTCGGGCATGATGGCTGCCTCCCGCGTCGTGGACGACGGAGCCGAAACGCTCCCCCCACGACCATGCCCGCGCGGGGCGGCGCGCACCACTCGAGGCCCGACGCCGCCGCTCAGCCCGGGCGCGCGACGCCCGTCTCGTAGGCCAGCACCACGGCCTGGACGCGGTCGCGGAGGCCGAGCTTGCCGAGCACGCGCCCGACGTGCGTCTTGACCGTGGCCTCGGAGACCACGAACCGTCCTGCGATCTCGGCGTTGGACAGCCCCTCGCCGAGCGCCGCGAAGACCTCGAGCTCGCGGGCCGTGAGCTCGCGCAGCCGTGGGTCGTCGACCCCGTGGCCGGGCGCCGCCGCCCCCTGCGACTGCGGGTCCTCCGGCAGGTAGCCCGCGAACATCTCGAGCATCCGGCGGGTGACGCGCGGGGAGACGGCCGCGTCGCCGCTCGCGACGTTGCGGATCGCGCCGACCAGGTCGGCCGGGCGGGCGTCCTTGAGCAGGAACCCGCTCGCGCCCACGCGCAGCGCGGCGAACGCGTACTCGTCGAGGTCGAACGTCGTGAGGATGATGACCCGGCTGGCGGGCAGCGCGGACACGATCCGTTCGGTCGCGTCGATCCCGTTGACGCCCGGCATGCGCACGTCCATGAGAATCACGTCGGGGCGCAGCGCCGTGGCCTGCGCGAACGCGGTCTCGCCATCGCTCGCCTCGCCCACGACCTCGATGTCGTCCTCGGCCGCGAGGATCATGCGGAAACCCATGCGCAGCAAGGACTGGTCGTCGACGAGCAGCACACGGATCGGGTGGGCAGGACCGTGGGGCACGGCCTCGTGACCGGCCGAGCCGCCCGGCGCCTCGTCCGGGAAGGGGAGGGTCACAGCGCGTCCCCGGCTCCGCCGTCGGGCCTGGGCTGCGTGGCGCCGTCGAGGCGCAACCGCGCGACGACCTCCCAGCCCGAGCTCGTGGGCCCGGCCGTGACCGTGCCCCCGTAGACGGCCGCACGTTCGCGCATCCCGATGATCCCTCTCCCTGTGCCGATGGGCTGGTCGCCCGTGATGCCCGGAGGCAGCGGGCGGGCGTCCGCCCCGTCGCGGGCCGTGCCGCCCGGGGCGCGTCCCGCCTTGTTCGTGACCGTGATCTCGAGCCAGTCTCCACCGTCGGGCGTGCCCCCGTCACGCCGGGCGATCTCGACCACGACCACGGGGGTCAGCGGCGCGTACCGCAGGACGTTCGTCAGGGACTCCTGCACGATCCGGTGCGCGGCCTGCCGCAGTCCCGGGTCAGGGTCCGGCTGGACACCCACGCGCACCAGGCGCACGGGCAGGCCCGCATGCCGGAACCGCTCGGCGATGTCCTCCATGCTCGGCACGTCCGCGGTCGGGGTCAGCGGGGCGACCGTGCCGTCGGGGTCGCGCAGGACCCCCAGGACGCGGCGCATGTCGGCGAGGGCAGCGCGCCCCGTCTCGGTGAGCTCGTCGAGCGCCTGCCCCGCGAGCTCGGGGTCCTTCGCGCCCAGTGCCTTGGCGCCGTCCGCGAGCGCGACCATGACGGTCAGGGAGTGCGCGACGACGTCGTGCATCTCGCGCGAGATGCGCGCGCGCTCGGCCGCGGCCGCGAGCTGCGCCTGCTGGTCGCGGTCGCGTGCGATCGCGTTCGCGCGACCCACGAGGTCGGCGACGTGCAGGCGTCGACCGCGCACGCTCGACCCGATCGCGATGCCCAGCAGGGCGAAGGTGATCGTGATCGCGATCGTGGCGACGCGCTGCCCCGTGAGCTCGCCGCTGCCGACCTCGGCACGCACCATCGCGCCCGTCTCGCTCACCGTGAAGTCGTACCAGAGCATCTCGGCGGTGCACACCGTCAGGACCAGGACACCCAGCACGCTCCACGCCACGGCCGGCCGGTAGGTCGTCGCGACCGCGTAGACGGCGAACGCGGTGGCGAGCTCGAAGCCCGCGGAGTCGCCCGTCAGGGCGAGCGTCAGGATCGCGAGGGCACCGATGGCCGCGGCGGTCCACAGCGGGTAGCGGCGGCGCCACAGGAGTGCGGCGCCGCCTGCGAGGGTCGCGACCGCGACGCCGTAGCGCGGCTCCGGGTACAGCAGCGCCACCAGCAGGCCAGGTACGGCGAACCAGGCCGCGACGAACCAGTCCATGACGACCGGGTGGCGCACGAAGTACCGGCGTACCGGCCCGAGCTTGCGCGCGTCGAGCTCGGTGAACACCGCGGCGCTGCCGGGCCGCGGCTTGAGGGTTGCCCGGGGCGCCGTGGCCGCCCTCGTGGTGTCGGCGCCCCCCGGGGCGTCGTTCCCCTCAGGACGCACAGCGCCCGACGCCGGACCACGGGTCTCGTGGTCCGGCGCCGGGCTGTGCGCGGTGGAAGGAATGGTCAGGCGTCCCGACGCTTGACGACCACGGCCGCCGCGGCCCAGATCACCACGACCCAGGCGACGAGCACGCCGTAGCCCTGCCAGGGGCTCAGGTCGCCGCCCATGTTGCCGAGGATCAGGACCTCGCCCGCGCTGCTCGGCAGGAACTGCGCCAGGTTCTGCACCCATTCGACAGGGAGGGCGCTGAGGATCCCCGGCAGGACCAGGAGAAGAGCGACGAGCGAGAAGATCGTTCCGGCAGAGTTGCGGATCAGCGTCCCGAGCGCGATCGCCAGCACGGCGATCGCCATGAGGTAGAGGGGAACACCGATCAGCGATCGGACCGTGCCGTCGGCCGACAGGTCGACCTCGAGAGACGTGCCCGAGACGAAGGGCAGCGCGACGAGGTAGGACAACCCGACCCCGACGGCCGAGATCACGAAGGTCACGACGGCCAGGACGATCGACTTCGCCGCCAGCGACGGCACGCGGGTCGGGACGGCGCTGAACGTGGAACGGATCATGCCCGTCGAGTACTCACCCGTGATCGTCAGCGCGCCCAGGACGGCGACCGCGAGCTGGGCGAAGCTGTACCCGAAGGTGACGATCATGATGCCCGGCATGAGACCGCCGGCAGCCTCGACCTGAGGGTCGTCCACGAGAGAGGACATCAGGGCCGCGAACATCAGGGCGATGCCGACCATGACCACGACCGTGATCGACACGGTCCAGACGGTCGAGCGCAGGGTGCGGAACTTGATCCACTCCGACTTCAGGACGCCGCCGAACGTGAGGCGGGCCGACGAGGCGCGCTGCGCCGTCGGGCGTGCTGCGGAGACGGTTGCGGCGGTCATCGCTTGGCTCCTTCGGAGATCTGGGCGCCGGACGCGGCGTCCACGCCGTGGCCGATGTGCTGGGCGGCGGACTCGGTCTGGTACTCGACCGAGTCGGCCGTGAGGAGCATGTACGCCTCCTCCAGGGTGGAGGTGACGGGCGTGAGCTCGTGCAGGACGATGCCCGAGGCGGCGGCCAGCTCGCCGATCCCGGCGGCCTCGGCCCCCGTGATCTGGAGCAGGCTCGGCTCGTCGGACGTGACGGTCGCGCCGTCACGCGTCAGCAGCTCGGCGAGCTGCGTGGCCTGCGGCGTCCGGACTCGGACCGTGTGCTGCGCGCCACCGTCGACGATGTCCTTGACGGGCGCGTTGGCGATGATGCGGCCCTTGCCGATCACGATGATGTGGTCCGCGGTCAGCGCGACCTCGCTCATGAGGTGGCTCGACAGGAAGACCGTGCGGCCCTCCGAGGCGAGGTAGCGCGCCAGGTTGCGGACCCACAGGACGCCCTCGGGGTCCAGGCCGTTGACCGGCTCGTCGAGGATGAGCGTCTTGGGGTCGCCCAGCAGCGCGGACGCGATGCCCAGGCGCTGGCCCATGCCCAGCGAGAAGCCGCCGACGCGCTTCTTCGCGACCGACTGCAGGCCGGTCATCTCGATGACCTCGTGCACGCGCTTCGTCGGGATGTTGTGCGTCGCCGCCATCGCGAGAAGGTGGTTGTAGGCGCTGCGGCCCGTGTGCACGGCCTTCGCGTCGAGAAGGGCCCCGACCTCGGTCAGGGGCGAACGGTGCGCGGCGTACGGCTGGCCGTTGACGGTCACGGAACCGGCCGTCGGACGGTCCAGCCCCATGATCATGCGCATCGTGGTCGACTTGCCGGCGCCGTTCGGGCCCAGGAAGCCCGTCACCTGGCCGGGCTGGACGGTGAAGGAGATCCCGTCGACAGCGGTCTTGGGCCCGTACCGCTTGGTCAGGCCTCGTGCTTCGATCATGCTCGCCCCTCGGGTGGGTTGCGGGTGGTGGCTCGGTACGGCTCCAGCCTAGAGAACCGGACCCTCCCCGCGATGCCCCCTCATGGTCGATCTTCTCGGCCCGTCCCTGTACGCCGCAAGGATGACGCCCGTCGGCCGGTCGAGCGATCTTGGTCCGCGAGGGGCGGAAAAGTCGGATGAAGCCCCCGGGAACACCGGCGCGAACCCGCTCGTTGCATAGGATGGAAACACGGCCAGCGACACCCGCCTCGACAGAGGGCACTGGACGCCGCGACCAGGAGGAAGCATGAGCAACCCCGTCTTCAACAACAGCGCCATCTTCGGCGAGCCGAAGCGCGCGCGCACCGGCCAGGGGGCTGCGGGCACCGTCCAGCAGAACCCCGCGTACGGCACCCCGCCCCAGCAGGCGCAGTACGGCAGCTACGGCGCGCAGACCGCCGACGCCGCGACGCTCGACGCCATGTACAACGCGCCGACCGCGACCACTGCCGACACCAAGCGCCTCACGTACGACGACGTCATCGTCAAGACCGGGGGCCTGCTCGCCCTGCTCGTCGTCGTCGCGGCCGGCAGCTGGCAGCTCGTCGACACGATGCCGTTCATCTGGATCGGCGGCGCGATCATCGGCCTCGTCCTGGGTCTGGTCAACGCGTTCAAGCGGAACCCGAGCCCCGCGCTCATCGTGGCCTACACGATCGCGCAGGGCGCGTTCCTCGGCGGGATCAGCAAGTACTACGACTCCATGGTCATCAACGGGGTCCAGCTCAACGGCGTCGTCCTGCAGGCCGTGCTCGCGACCGTCGTGACCTTCGCCGCGGCGCTGTTCCTCTTCAAGTCCGGCAAGGTGCGGGTCACGCCCAAGTTCACGCGCTGGCTGCTCATCGCGATGGTCGGCTACCTGGCCTTCTCGCTCGTCAACATGGTCCTCATCATGACGGGCGTGCTGGACGGCTGGGGCGCCCGTGGGGGTGGCTGGGGCATCGCGATCGGCCTCGTCGCCGTCGGCCTCGCGGCCGCCTCGCTCATCGTCGACTTCGACTCGATCAAGCGTGGCGTCGAGGCGGGCGTGCCCGCCAAGTTCGCCTGGTCCGCCGCGTTCGGGCTCATGGTCACGCTCATCTGGCTGTACCTCGAGTTCCTGCGCCTGTTCGCGATCCTGCAGAGCAGCGACTGACCTTGGCCGACGCCCGGAAGAAGTCACCGGCACCCGCATCGGAACCCGTTCCGACGCGGGTGCCGGTCTTTGCCGCCGGCCTCGCGCTGGCCGCCTTCACGC
>NZ_JBHUAD010000215.1:0-6855 GCF_042789955.1 Oerskovia sp. NPDC056781 | reverse complement strand
TCTCAACGCCTGCACAACGGGCATGAAGGCCGGCACGGTCTTCCTTCACGACTTAGCCTACCCGCTCGTACCCCCAAAGCCCGCCTGGACACGACCTGGCGGGCTTTCGCGTTCCCGGGAACACCGTGCCCGACGGCGGCGCTCCCCTGCGGCGCGGGGGCCGCGGTGTGCACGGGGTCGTCGAGGGCGACGGCCGCGTCAGTCGACGCGACGCTGCTTCGGCCGGGCCCGGAAGTGCGCCCGCTCCCCCTGGGGTCCGTGCAGGACGAGGAGCTCGACCGGGTGCTCGTCGGCGTTGAGGACGGCGTGCGGGGTGCGTGTGTCGAACTCCGCGGCCTCGCCCTCGCCCAGCACCAGGTCGTGCTCGCCGAGCAGGAGCCGCAGCCGCCCGCCCAGCACGTAGAGCCACTCGTAGCCCTCGTGCACCTTGGTCTCCGGCAGCACGTCCGAGGTCCGTCCGTGCAGGACCTGCTTGTAGGCCTGGACCCCGCCCGGACGGCGGGACAGCGGCAGGATCGTCGAGTCTCCGCGCCTCACGGGCCGCGCGTGGATGCGCGGGTCTCCCGTGGGCGGCGCGCCGACGAGCTCGTCGAGCGGGACCTCGTGCTCGCGCGCGAGCGGCAGCAGGAGCTCGAGCGTGGGACGCCTGCCTCCTGACTCCAGGCGGGACAGGGTGCTCACGGAGATGCCCGTGCGGTCGGAGAGCTCGACGAGGGTCAGCTGACGCTGCTGTCGCAGCGCGCGCAGCCGAGGACCGACGGCCTCGAGCGCGGCGGCGAAGGGGTCGTCCTCTGGTGCGTCCACGGGTGCGTCCATGGACCCGAGTTTGCCACCCTGGCAACAGGAATTGCCACCGACGCCCCTGCACGCCGATGCTCGTCGAGGAGGTGGTCCCCATGACCCGCACGACCCCGACACCCGCCACGGGTGAGAACACGCACACCGACGCCACGCCCCACGTCCACGACGTGATCGTCGTCGGAGGGGGCGCGGCCGGGCTCAGCGGAGCCCTGACCCTCGCCCGCGCCCGGCGCGACGTGCTCGTGGTCGACGCCGGTCGCCCCCGCAACGCCCCCGCCGCGCACATGCACGGCTACCTGTCCCGCGACGGCGAGGACCCTGCCGCGCTCCTGGCCGCCGGGCGCGGCGAGGTCGCCGCGTACGGCGGCCGCATCACGCAGGGCACGGTCGAGTCGGCCGCCCGGCTGCCGGACGGCGGCTTCGAGGTCCGTCTCGCGGACGGCCGGGACCTGCACGCTCGACAGCTGCTCGTCACCACGGGGCTCGTCGACGAGCTGCCCGCGGTCCCCGGGGTCGCCGAGCGCTGGGGCAGGGACGTCCTGCACTGCCCGTACTGCCACGGCTGGGAGGTGCGCGACCGGGCCGTGGGCATCCTCGCCACGAGCCCGATGGCGCTCCACCAGGCCCAGATGTGGCGGCAGTGGACCGACGACGTGACGCTCTTCCTCCACGGGTCGCCCGCACCGGACGCACCGACCCGCGCCGCGCTCGACGCGCGCGGCGTCACGGTCGTCGACGGTCCGGTCGAGGCCCTCGACGTCCAGGACGGCGCACTGAGCGGCGTGCGACTGGCGTCCGGCGACGTCGTGCCGTGCGACGCCCTCGTCGTCGCGCCCCGCTTCACCGCCCGGTCCGCGGTCCTGGAGTCCCTGGGGATCGAGACCGCGGAGCAGGTCGTCGACGGCACGGTGGTCGGGACGTACGTCCCGTCGGACCCGATGGGAGCGACCTCGTCGCCCGGTGTTCGCGTCGCGGGCAACGTCACGAACATCATGGCCCAGGTCGTCGCAGCGGCCGCCGCCGGGGTCCAGGCAGCTGCGGCGACCAACGCCGACCTGATCGCCGACGACGTCCGACGAGCGGTCGCGGGCTCCGTCGGCACCCGGCAGGCGCCCGTGGGCAAAGGCTGAGAGGATCGGTGGACGACGGGCCGCGAGGGGCGACGCCGACGGCCCAGCCACCCCTCGTCGAAGCCGACAACACATCCCCTTGGGGAGATTTGCTGAAGATCCAGACAAAGAGGGTTGGCGAATCTCCACGGAAGTGGCAGGATTTGGTCATGGTGACGGAACTCAACGAGGTAACGATCCGCACGGCGACACCGCAGGACGCGGCGTCGATCGCCCAGGTGCACATCGCCTCCTGGCGCGGTGCCTACGCCGGGATCGTCCCCGACGAGTACCTGGCCTCGCTCGACCACGACAAGCGTGAGTCCGCCTGGACCACGAACCTCACGAACTCCGGCGCGGACATCCTGCTCGCCGAGGCCGACGGCCGCGCCCTCGGTTTCGCCAGCATCGGGCCGGCCCGCGACGAGGACGCCGACGACGGCGACCTCGAGATCTACGCCATCTACCTCGACCCCGAGGCGTGGGGCCGTGGCGTCGCCCGTGACCTGATGAGGACCATGCTCGGCAAGGTCCCCCCGCGCACCCCTGTCTCCCTGTGGGTGCTCAAGGACAACGACCGCGCGCAGCACTTCTACCGCCGCCACGGGTTCGCCCCGGACGGCGTCGAGCGCCGCGACGACATCGGCGGCCGTGACCTGACCCAGGTGCGGTACCGCCGCAGGTCCTGACGCCGGGCCTCCGACAGCTCTCCCGTCGAGGGGGTCGCCCGAGAGGGTGGCCCCGTCGTCCGAGGGCCTCAGCCGCGGAAGTGGTCCCACCCCACGCCGTGCGCACGGGGCGCGGCCCCGTCGACCGTGACCGCCGGACGTCCGGTGTGAGAGGCCGCGGGTCCCGCAGCCACCACGCGCCCGACCGCCCGGAACGGCTCCGGGAGGACCGTCCCCGCGGGGAAGGTCGCGAGCAGCCCGTGATCCTCACCGCCCGTCAGGACCCAGTCGCGAGCCAGCGCCGCCCTGTCGCCCGACCCCGCGACGTCCTCGGCGGCGGACGGCCACTCCCCCGCCGGACGCCGACCCGTGGCCGAGCTCACGGCGGACGCCGCACGGGCGAGCCGGTCGAGGTCCGCCGCGAACGAGTCGAGGTCCAGGTCGATCCCGACGCCGCTCGCGCGGGCGACACGACCCGCGTCCCGCAGCAGCCCGTCGGACAGGTCCAGCATCGCGGTCGCACCGGCCTCGGCCGCCGCAGGGCCAGCGGCGAGCGGCGGCTCGGGCCGCAGGTACGCGTCGACCAGCTCGCGGTCCGCGTCCCCCAGGTCGTGGTCGAGCAGGGCGAGCCCCGCGGCGGACCAGCCTCTGCGCCCGGCGTGCGCGACGACGTCGGACACCTGGGCACCCGAACGCAGGACCGGCGCCCGACCGCCCAGGTCCCCGTGGACCGTGACCGCGACGACCACGTCGTCGCCGCTCGACAGGTCACCCCCGACGACGGCCGCGCCGCTCGGCGCGCACGCCGCGGCGAGGCCGCGCGCGAGACCCGTGACCCACCCGACGGGCAGGTGCCCCGGGACCACGAGCGAGACCACGAGCGACGTGGGCCGTGCCCCCATGGCCGCGATGTCGGCGAGGTTCTGCATGGCGGCCCGCCACCCGACGTCGTACCCCGTGGACCACTCCGGGCGGAAGTGTCGCCGCTCGACCAGGACGTCCGTCGAGACGACGAAGCGCCCGTCGGGCGCACTGACCACGGCCGAGTCGTCACCGGGGCCCACGAGGGTCGCCTCGCCCGTCGGCAGGAGCGGGAAGATCGCCGCGAGCAGCTCCTCCTCCGAGGTCTCGCGCACCAGGGTCGGGTTCTCGTTCGGATCGCTCACGGCGCCACCTTACGCGGGAGCGGCACGCCCGCCGGAGCGGCTACCGTTGGAGGGTGCTGAACGCCCCTCGTACCCCTGCCCGACGCCGGACGCTCACCGCGATCCTGCTGGTCGCCGTCGCCGCGGGCCTCGGCGCCTGCGCACCGACCATCGGTGTCCCGGTCGCGGACGACGCCGCGAACCCGAAGTGTGCCGAGGTCGTCCTCGCCGTCCCCGACGAGCTCGCAGGCCTCCCCAAGATCAAGACCGACAGCCAGGCCACCGCCGCCTGGGGCGAGCCCGGTGCGGCCGTGACGCTGCGCTGCGGCGTGACCCCGCCCGAGCCCACCACGGTCGGATGCATGGGCGTGCCGAGCAACGCCGGGAGCGTCGACTGGATCGTCACCGACGACGGCAAGGACACCTGGACCTTCGTGACCTACGGCCGCGACCCCGCGGTCGAGGTCCAGCTCCCCCCGGCCGTGAGCACGACCCGCACCTCGTCGTTCGTCTCGGACCTCAACCGCGCGGTGTCCAAGGTCGAGCAGACCCGCTACTGCATGTAGGGCACACCACCCGGGCGTGCCCCAGGACGACGAGAGCGCGCCGCCCCGTGAGGGGTGGCGCGCTCGTCTGTCGGGTCAGGCGGCCGGGACGGTCAGCGCAGGCCCGTGGGGCGCTGCAGCGCGAGCTGGATGAGCTCGTCGATCAGCTCCGGGTACGTGATCCCGGACTTCTCCCACATGCGCGGGTACATCGAGAACGGCGTGAAGCCCGGCATCGTGTTGATCTCGTTGACGATGACCTGGCCGTCGGTCGTCACGAACACGTCGACGCGCGAGAGCCCCTCGGCGCCCACCGCCTCGAACGTGCGGACCGCGATGTCGCGGACCTCGTCGACGAGGTGCGGCGGCAGGTCGGCCGGGCAGCTCAGCTCGACTCCCGCCTCGTCGAGGTACTTGGCCTCGAAGTCGTAGAAGTCGTGGTGCGCGTCGGTCACGACGATCTCGCCGGGCAGCGACGCCCGCGGGCGCTCGCCCTCACGTCCGCCGAGGACCGCGCACTCGATCTCGCGTCCCACGACCCCGGCCTCGACCAGGACCTTCGGGTCGTGCCGGCGGGCCTCCGCGATCGCCGCGGGCAGGTCCGCGAGGTCGTCGACCTTGGTGATCCCGAGGCTCGACCCCGCACGCGCCGGCTTCACGAACACGGGCAGCCCCAGACCCGCGACGGTCTCGGTCCACGCTGCCGGGTTGCGGTCCCACTCCCCCGGACGGATGACCGTGTACGGCGCGATGGGCAGCCCCTGGCCTGCGAGCACCAGCTTCATGAACTGCTTGTCCATGCCCACGGCGGAGGCGAGCACGCCCGCGCCCACGTAGGGGACGTCGGCGAGCTCGAGCAGGCCCTGGAGCGTGCCGTCCTCGCCGAACGGACCGTGGAGCAGCGGGAAGACGACGTCGACCTCGCCCAGCTCGCGTGGGAACTCGCCCGGCTCCAGGACGCGCAGCGCGCGCTGCCCCACCGCGAGCGGCAGCAGCACCTCGCCGGCGGAGGCCGTGACCTCCGGCAGGTTGCCGGGCGTGATCTCCCAGCGCTCGGGCTCGTCGGCAGCGAGCACCCACTGCCCCGCCTTGGTGATCCCGACGGGGATGACCTCGTAGCGCTCGCGGTCGATCGCGCGCATCACACCACCCGCGGTGGCGCACGAGATCACGTGCTCGCCGGAGCGTCCGCCGAAGAGGATGAGGACGCGCGTCTTGCGCGCGGGAGCACTGGGTTCTGGCTGGTTGGACATCGCCGACGACCCTACCGGAACCGCACTCGACAGCGTGAACAGGAGCGGGCGGGCGAGGTGCCCGGAAAGTGGAGGAGCGGTGGTAGAACGGGGGCATGACCTCTCCGCTGCTGACCGACGACCTGCTCGACCGCATCCGCTCGCGCGCCGCGACCTACGACCGGGAGAACGCGTTCTTCACCGAGGACTTCGAGGAGCTGACCGCGGCCGGCTACCTGAAGGCGTTCGTGCCCGCCGCGATGGGCGGCCCGGGCCTGGGCCTGCGCGACGTCGCGCACGAGCAGATCCGCCTCGCGGGCGCAGCGCCCGCAACCGCGCTCGCCGTGAACATGCACCACGTGTGGACCGGCGTCGCGCGCTACCTGTACGAGCGCGGTGACCACTCGCTCGACTTCGTCCTGGAGGAGGCCGCGCGGGGCGAGGTCTTCGCGTTCGGCTACTCCGAGCCAGGCAACGACCTGGTGCTCTTCGGGTCCAGGACGCAGGCCCGTCCCGACGGCGAGGGCGGATACTCGTTCCACGGCCGGAAGATCTTCACGTCCCTGTCCCCCGCGTGGACGCGGCTGGGGGTGCTCGGGATCGAGACGGCCACCGAGGACGGCCCCGCGCTGGAGGGCGACCCGCTCCTCGTGCACGCTTTCGTGACACGCGCGGGCGGCGGCGTCGACGTGCTCGATGACTGGGACACGGTCGGCATGCGCGCGAGCCAGAGCCGCACGACCATGCTCGTGGGCGCGCACGCCCCGGCCGACCGGGTCGTGCGCCGGTTGGCCCCCGGACCCTCGACCGACCCGCTCGTGCTCGCGATCTTCACGACGTTCGAGGTCCTCCTCGCGTCGGTGTACACGGGAATCGGCAAGCGCGCCCTCGAGCTCGCCGTCGAGAACGCCCACCGGCGCACGTCGATGAAGAACGGCGGCAGGCCTTTGTCGCAGGACCCCGACATCCGCTGGCGGGTCGCCGACGCGGGCATCGCGATGGACGGGATCTACCCGCAGATCGACCAGGTGGCGGGCGAGATCGACGCCCTCGTGGACCGGGGTGCGGGCTGGTTCACGGCCGTCGCAGGACTCAAGGTGCGGGCCACCGAGACGGCGCGCGTCGTCGTCGACCAGGCGATCCGGGTGTCCGGCGGCTCGTCGTACTTCGCGTCGTCCGAGCTCGGGCGGCTCTACCGCGACGTGCTCGCCGGGATCTTCCACCCGTCCGACGACGAGTCCGCGCACTCGACGTTCGCGAGCGCGCTGCTCGGACCGGTCGAGGACTGACGGGGGCTGACGGGGGCTGAGGTCGCGTCGAGTGTGCAGTTCGGGTCGTCCCGGCACGGCTGGCGA
>NZ_JBHUAD010000214.1:0-6909 GCF_042789955.1 Oerskovia sp. NPDC056781 | reverse complement strand
CCCCGACCGTCTCGGTCGGGGGCACTCGTGCGTCCGGGGCCAGGCGCCCCTGTGCTCGGGCGGTGACACCGTGGTAGAACTGACAACGGTCCAGAGGACCAGCGAACCGCCCTCCGGCGTGCTGGTCCGGCAACCGCGCGACGCGCACGGTGCTCCCGGAGGAAGACCCGCCCTCACGACCGTGGGGGAAGAGCGAGGCCCGACGCCGTAGGACGCCTCCTCGTGCCCCTCACCCGGGGACCGCCCCGGGTGGGTGCGCGCGCGGGGGCGAGCTCCGCCGTCGGGCACGGAGAGAAGGAGCACCCATGGCCGAGCGCGTCATGGAACGCCGGGCGACGGTCGTCGCCTGTCCCCCGCCCGCCGTGTGCGAACGGTTCGACACCGGGCACCTCCTGCACCCCGTCCACGAGCGCATGCTCCGCAACCGGCCCTGGGGCTGGCGCGCGGGCGTCGTGCTCGCGGTGCGGGCGCGCGACGGCGGCGTCGAGGTCGTCGTCGAGTACGCGTCGGGCGAAGGGGCGTGCCGGGTGTGGCACCACACGCTGCTCGACGTCGGCCCCGGTGCCAGCGTGCGGGTGCACGAGCAGTACCACGCGCTCGAGGTCGAGGGCCAGGGGCTCAACGTGCGGCTGCTCGGCGGGGTGGGCCCGACGCCGGAACCGGTACGCGCTCCCGGCTGAGCGCGTGGTCCACCGCGACTCGCCCAGCGTCTCTCAGCCGATCGTGCACTCGGCGGAACGGGAGAGCCGGGCGCCGCGTTGGACCAGTGAGGGCGTCCGCCCTCGACGGTTCGACCAAAGGACACGCTCATGGGATTCCTCGACCGCCTCCTCGGCCGCACCCCGCAGGACGAGCGCTCACCCCACGGCTC
The DNA here is from genome assembly GCF_042789955.1 of Oerskovia sp. NPDC056781. Classification (NCBI taxonomy): domain Bacteria; kingdom Bacillati; phylum Actinomycetota; class Actinomycetes; order Micrococcales; family Cellulomonadaceae; genus Oerskovia; species Oerskovia sp. NPDC056781. The sequence continues at coordinate 6,038 of NZ_JBHUAD010000214.1, read as the reverse complement.
GGCAGACCGCCCCGGCGCCCCCGCCTACGGCACCCCGCCCCCGGCCCCGACGGGTCCCGCGCGCAGCGAGGACGACGTCGCGATCGACCGCTACCGCTACCTGCTGCGCACGGCTCCGCCCGAGGCCGTCGAGCAGGCGCACGCCGAGGCCTTCGAGCGGCTGACGCCCGAGCAGCGGCGCCGTGTGCTGGCCGAGCTCGGCGAGAACCTGCCGCCGGCCGAGCGCGCGACCTCCGACGACCCGCAGTCGCTCGCCCGCATGGCGACCCGCGCCGAGATGCGCAACCCTGGCACGCTCGAACGGTCGTTCGGCGGCCGGCAGGGCGGTCCGGGCATGGGCTCGATGATCGGCTCGAGCATGCTCGGCACCATCGCGGGCGTCGTGATCGGCTCCGCGGTCGCCAACATGTTGTTCGGCCCGATGTTCGGCGACCCGACCGCGGACTTCGCCGGCGACGGCGGGACCTCGGGCGAGGCAGACCCCGGCGCGACCGAGGCGGGCGGCGAGACGGACCCGGGAGCGGGAGACACGGGAGCCGGAGACACGGGTGGCGGCGACTTCACCGAGGCAGGTGGCGACTTCGGCGGGTTCGGCGACTTCGGTGGCGGGGACTTCGGCGGCTTCGGAGACTTCTGAGGCGCTCGCCCGAGTGCGGAGCAGTCGTCGCCAGGGGCCCGGCACGGCGGCTGCTCCGCACTCAGCGCAGCGTCACGCTCCCCGACCGGCATAGCCCGATGAACGCGCCCAGCTCGGCGAGCTCCTCGGGATGGTTCGGGAGGTAGTCCGTGAGCCGGGGCGAGCGGACCACGACGGCGCACCACTGGCCGCGCGAGACCGCGACGTTGACCCGGTTGCGCGAGAGCAGGAACTCCATGCCGCGCGGCACGTCCTCGCGGGCCGAGGCCGTCATCGAGACGATCGCGACGGGCGCCTCCTTGCCCTGGAACTTGTCGACCGTGCCCACCCGCACGTCGCCCAGCCCCGCGGCCTGGAGCGCGTGGCGCACGGTCCACACCTGCGCGTTGTAGGGGGCCACGACGACGAAGTCGTCCTCCGTGAGTGCTCGTGAGTCACGTGGGGTGCCGTCCGACCCACCGGGCCCTCCCGGGTACCACGTCGTCCCGAGCAGCGCCTTGACCTGCCGTACGACCTCCTGGGCCTCCTCGACCGAGGACACCGCGTTGCCCGCGTGCTCGACCTCGACGACGTGCACACCGGGCTCGACTCCCACGAGGAGTCGCTCGCCCGCGGCGGCCTCGGCGTGCAGCAGGCCCTCGTACGCGAGCTCGGACACGGCGTCGCACAGCGCGGGGTGCATGCGCCACGAGCGGGCCAGGAAGTAGCCGAACTCGGGCGGCAGCACGTCGTGGCCGCCGCCGGCACGGGTCAGCCACCCGAGCGCCGACTGGTCGACGGGCTCGGGGTGCTGCCCCTGCGAGACCTGCGGGAGCTGCTGCGGGTCGCCGAGCAGCAGGAGCCGCTGCGCGGCCCGGGAGACCGCGACGGTGTTGGCGAGCGAGAACTGCCCGGCCTCGTCGATCACGAGCAGGTCGAGCTCGCCGTCGCCGAACCGCTCGGTGTGCGCGAAGTCCCACGCGGTCCCGCCGACGACGCAGGGCCCCTCGGCGAGGAAGGCCGCGGTCTGCGGGGAGTCGACGAGGCGCCAGGGCACGAGCCGCGACCCCTCGGGCAGGGAGGCCGCCGCGACGTCGTCGGGCAGGGGACCCATGTCCCGCCCGACCGTCGACACGTCGCGGCCCTTGGGACCCGAGGCCTTCTTGCCCACGCGGTCCGCGGGCACGCCCCCCTTGGTGACGACCCCGGCGAGGACGTTCTCCACGACGTCGTGCGACTGCGCGACGACGCCCACGCGCCACCCCTCGGCCACGAGGCGGCCGATGACCTTCGACGCGAGGTGGGTCTTGCCCGTACCGGGCGGCCCCTGGACACCGAGGTAGGAGCCGTCGAGGTCCCGTACGGCGTCGGTCACGGCGTCGATGTACCGCTCGGGGCCGTCGCCCAGGACGGGCAGCGGAGCGCCGGACACCGTGCGCGGCGGGCGACGGCGGAGCAGGTCGAGCGCGGGGTGGTCCGGGAGGTCGAGAGGCCCGGCGACCCCGGCGGGGTTCTGTCCTTGCACGGCCGTGGCCAACGCCCGGATCGACGCCTCCTGCTGCGGCGTCGGCAGCACCTGCCCGACCGCGAGCGCCATGGGCAGGGCGTCGTGCGGCGAGACCCCCTTGGGCACGGGCAGGCGCACGTCGAGGACGTCGACCTCGCGCCCGTTCGCGAGACGGCCCCGCTCGACGCCGTGGACGCGCACGCTCCCCGTCGACCAGCGCACCGCTCCGCGGGCGGGCTCGATCCCGTCGGGTGCCGGGGCCTCGAAGAGCGCGGTGGCGCCGTCGTACCCGGCCTTGAGCTCCGAGCCGTCCGGCAGCTCGCCGTACAGGCGCAGGCGACGAGACGGGTTGCTGCGCGGCGTGGCCTTCGCCCAGTCCTCGATCACCTCGGCGCGCTCCACCAGGAAGTACGCACGCGGCGTCTGCCACTGGTCGACCGGCTCCTTGAGGCGTGCGAAGAACTCCTGCCAGAACGGCTTGGCCTCGCGCCAGTAGTACCCGACGCCCGCGCCCAGGAGCGCGACGGCCTCCTCGTCGTCGGTCCGTCCGTCCCCCGAGCGTCCGTCCACGCCTCCCGCGAGCGCCCGGACGTCGAGCTCGACCTGCTCGGCCTCGGCGCGCTTGGCGCGGCGCGCGATCTCCGCGTCGGAGAGCTCGAGCGCGGGCGGGAGGTCGTCCTCCCAGCCGTTGCCGAGGAGCGCGGCGAGCGGGCCCGGGGCGGAGGTCGCGGGAGCGGCACGCCCCGCGAGCCCCAGGAGGAACTCGTGCAGGCGCAGGGTCGAGAGGCAGTCGTACTCGTTGTAGTCGGCGATGCCGTGCAGCAGGCGCTCGGCCTCCTCGGCGCGGCCGGCGTCGCGTGCCGCGCAGTACGTCGCGTACGCCACGACGGACGCCGCCGCGTCCGTGACGTCCCCGCCACGGAGCTGGTCGCCCATGTAGAGGGGTTCGAGCTTCTTGATGGAGTACGACGGCGCCGAGACCTTGAGCGAGTGCCGCACGGTCGAGTAGAGGTCAACGAGGACGCCCTCGCGCAGGAGGTCGTCGACCTCCTGCTCGTACACGCCGTGCCGGGCCGCGATCGAGAGCAGGTGCGTCTTCTCGTACGACGCGTAGTGGTAGACGTGCAGACCCGGGTACTGGGCGCGGCGCTTGGCGAGGTAGTCGAGGAAGTCGACGAGCGCCCGCTTCTCCTGGTCGAGGTCGTGCGCCCAGAACGCGGTGAAGGGCGGCTTCTCGCCCGGGCTGCCCGGGCGCTCGACGAGCCCGAACAGGTAGTCGATGTTCCAGACGATGCCCTCGGGCGAGGCGTCGGGCGCGGACCACAGCGGGTCGCCCTCGAAGTCGAAGAACACGTCGCCCGGGTCCGGGCGCGGCAGGTCGCGCAGCGGGGCGGGGTCGACGACGACGTAGGACAGCGTGTGCTGCTCGGGCTCGGCCGCGCCCTCGGGTCCGGCTTCGTCCCCTGCGCCCCCGGCCGCGGGCGTGCTCCACGTGACCGACCCGCTGGGGCCGGGCCCGACGTCGGGCACTCCTCCCCCGTCGACCGGCACGTCGACGAGCCCGGCCTGGAGCCTGGCCTGGACGCGCAGCGTCTCGAACGTGCGCGCCGCCAGACCCTTGGGCGGCGTGGTCGCTGTCGCGAGCTGGGTCATGGTCGTGATGCCGGCCGCGCGCAGCCGGACGCGCTGGGTGCTGCGCAGACCCGCGACGCGCAGCACGTCGTCGTGGTCGACGACCTGCTGCGCGCAGTACGCGCACGTACCGCACTGGCGCAGGCCTGGCGCGTCCCAGGCCACGGGCTCGCCGCTCGCCCGGTGCGCGTCCAGGAGCCGCAGCAGCTCGGTGCGCCGCTCGCGGAAGACGGGCAGGACGTCCGCGAGCCGGTGGTCGGTCACGGCCCTCGTCCCGAGGATCAGGTGCAGCACCGGTGACGTCTCGACCCCGGCAGCGAGGAGCTGGTCGGCGTACGCGGCGAGCTGGAGCAGCGCGGGCACCTTGGCGCGGCGCGCGAGCTTGGCGTCGTACACGGCGTACACCGGGCCGCCGGTTCCTGGGACGACCAGCGTGCCCGACGTCGTCGGGCCGGCCGCGTGGGGCCAGGCGTGGGCCGCCCGGCTGTCGGTGCGGATCAGGAAGTCCGCGCGCCCGTGGAATCGTCCGTCGAAGAACGAGCCCTGGTAGACGACGTCGACGCCGTCGCGCAGGGCGTCGAGCGTCGTGGCGTGCGCGGCCTCCAGGTCCGTGCGCCGCACCGTGCGCGGCACCGGGACCTCCCGGATCGCGTCGGCCCCCACGAGGTCGACGAAGCCTGCGAGCACCTGCTGCTCGTGCACGTCACCGAGGGTCGCGGTGCGTTCGAGCATGTCGTCGACCTCGACCGCGGCGTGCGCGGCACGCCCCACCTTCTCGTCGAGCGTGCGCAGCAGGCGGTACTCGCACTCGCTCGCCGCGACGAGGTCGCTCGCCGAGAAGACGAGCAGAGGCTCGGTGGACGGGTCCTGCTGGTCCATCAGGAACACGGCGACTCCTCGCGGTCACTGGGCGGTCACGGGCGATCGCTGACCGGCCGTCGGTCGAGGACCCGCGTCGCCCCGGCCCGGTTCCTTTCTACCGGGCGCCGCCCACATCCCGGGCCCCGCGAGGGCGCGCTGCGCGGGCCGTCGCGGACCGGGCCGGGCCGCGGGGACGCCCAGGGAGCCCCTCAGCACGCCCCGGAATTGGCCTCGACGGGCCGTCCTGCAGCATAGTGAGCGCGCAGGAACCGTCGAAGGAGAGCTCCCATGGCCGTAGTTTTCAACCCGCCGCCCGGCTGGTTGGTACCTCCCGGTTTCTCCCCTTCGTCGGACTGGCACCCGGACCCCGCCTGGCCGGCCGCTCCGACGGGCTGGGTCTTCTGGGTCGAGGCGGCACCGACGCCCCCCGCCCCGCCGACGGCAGGGGCCGAGGCGTGGTCGCGGCAGACGCCGGGCGGAGGCATCCCGCTCCACTTCCCGACCGCGGTCGTCCCCGTGACGCCGGGGCACGTGGCCCCCTCGGCGCCGTCACCGACGAGCCCGCCGCCCGCGCCGACGCGCCGATCGCTGCGCGACGTCGGCGGCGGCGCACCGGCCGAGGCGCCGTCGTCGACCATGATCCTGCCGGTCGTCGACGGAGCTGCCGGGGTGGCTGGTGGCGTCGGTGCCGGTGCCGGTGCCGGTGCCGGTGGGTACGCGGCCGGTCCTGCGATCCCGCTCCCCGCCCCCTCGGCCGAGCCGCCCGCGTCGGCGCACGGCCCGCTCGCGATCTTCTCGGGGGACGACGAGCCCCGGGAGGAGCGCTCGTACATGCGCTGGCTCCTGCCGCTGGGCATCGGTGTCGGAGGTGTCGCCGTCGGGCTCATCCTCGGGCTGGGCGTGACGCTCAAGGCGCAGTCGGAGGCCGGCGACGCCGCCGCTGCCGCGGCGCAGACGACCGAGCAGATGGCGACCGAACGGGCCAAGCTCGACGCCGAGCGCGTCGACCTCGACACCCAGCTCGCGGGTATCGCTGCCTCGACCGAGGCGGTCGCCGCCCGGGAGACCGCGGTCTCCGCGCGCGAGACCGAGCTCGACGAGCGGCAGATCGCCCTCGACGAGCGCGAGGCAGCGATCGCGGAGAAGGAGTCCGAGGCGGGGAACGACGACGGCGGCTGGCAGGACGGCAAGGTCAACGGCATCTACCTGACGTGCGAGGCCGTGAAGCGCGACGGCAAGGCCCCGCTCAAGCAGGGCGACGCCGGCTTCAACCCGGCGCTCGACTGGGACGGCAACGGCGTGGCCTGCGAACGCTGACGCCGAGGGTGACGTCCAGACCCGCCGGCGGTGACGCCGCACACCGCCGGAGGTGACGGGCACCCCGAGAGACGACCGTGGCCCCTGGATCCGGAGATCCAGGGG
>NZ_JBHUAD010000213.1:0-6937 GCF_042789955.1 Oerskovia sp. NPDC056781 | reverse complement strand
CGCCACGACCTCACCGGGGCCGGTCAGCCGCAGCTCGCCGCGGCGTGGTCGACCGTGTACGTGGTGGTCCTCCCCTCGGCGTCCGTCGCGGTGACCGTGACCTGTCCGGCGTCGATCGACGCCGCACGGGTCGCGAACGACTGGTGGGCGGACTTGCCCGCCGCGACGCCCGTGAAGGTCTTGGTGCCGTAGGCCGAGCGGACCACGATCGTGACCGGGGCGTCGCCCGAGTTCACGGCCGTGACCGAGAGCGTCACGCGGTTCGCGACGCACTTGGGGGCTGCCGAGACCGTCACGGGGACGGTCTCGCCGGCGGGCACGTCGACCGACTGCGCCGTGACGTTCCCGGCCCGGTCGGTCGCCCGGTAGCCGAACGTCACGGCCTCGTCACCCACGGCGACCGGGGCGTCGTACGCGGCCCAGGTCGTCCCGTCGAGCGTGTACTCGACCGAGGCGACGCCCGAGACGGCGTCCGTGGCGACGACCTCGACCGTGCGGTCCTCGCGCAGCGTCGCAGCCACGCTCGGGCCGTCGGCGTCGATCTTGACGACCACGTCGGCGCCCGTCGCGTTCTCGGCGCCGGCCGAGGCCCGCACCTTGAGCGTGTGCTCGCCCGGGGCCGACACGACCACGGGGGCCGTGTACTCGGCCCACGCGCCGCCGTCGACCTGGTACTCGCGGTAGACCTGCTGGCCGGCCGCGCCGCCCGTGGTGGCGACCGTGACGGTCACCGGACCGGTCCACCAGCCGTTCGCGCCCGACGGCGAGGCCGGGTCGAGCGACCCGCTCACCGTGAGCGGCTCGGCTGCCGGGCCCACGACCTTGAAGTGCTCGAAGGTCGCGGTCGCGGAGGCCTGCTGACCTGCTCCCAGGGCGTACAGACCGATCTTCGCGTCTGCCAGACCCGGGTTGGTCACCTTCTCGGCGATCTCGGTCCAGGTCACGCCGTCGGCGCTGTACGAACCCGTGTAGGTCGTGCCCACCTTGGCCAGACGCAGCCACCACACGCCCTGCGACAGGTTGTTGACGTTGGGCTGCGGGTTGAGGACGGCCGCGCCGGCCTCGCTGCGCATCTCGAGCCCACGGTCGACCGCCGCGCCCGGCTGGTTCTTCGTGATGAAGTCCAGCTTGACGTAGTTGTCGTCGTCGCCGTAGAGGATCAGACCACCCTGCTGGTACTGCTGGTTGAACGTCGAGCCGTCGACCTTGGTCTCGACGGTCCAGTCACCGGCGGGCTGGTCCTGCAGGACGATGTTCGGCACGTCGGTGTTGCCCGTGCCGTAGATGTCCGTGGGCGTCGTGTCGATCTCGAGCTTGCCACCGGCCACCCGGAGGCCCGACGCGTCAGGACGGACCACGGAGCTCCAGCGGCAGCCGTCGAGCGACGTCCCCTCGAACTCATCGTCCGGCCCGGCCGCGGTGGCCGTGTCGTCCGGCGTGATGTGGAACCAGTCGAACGTCGCGTCGACGACGTCCGGGACGGATCCGTCGTTCGCGAACGCGACGAGCCCGATCTTCGGGTTCACGAGCCCGTGCAGCGACTTGGTCTCGGACATGGCCGTGAAGTCCAGGCCGTCGGCCGAGTAGTACGCCCGCAGGTTCGACCCGTCGCTCGTGTAGCGCACGTAGAACGTGTCGGGGAAGTCCGTCGTGATGTTCACGTTGGACGCGGCGACCTCGTTCGGCGTGCCGTTCTCCTCGCGGATGAACTGGAAGACGCGCGAGTTCGGGTTGGCCCCGGTCCCGCGGCCCTGGATGACCATCTTGGCGTAGTTGTCACCGTCGCCCCACAGGAGCAGACCGGCCTGCTGGTACTGCGCGCGTGCCGGGAAGGTGACCTTGGTGGTCGCCGTCCACGGACCCGAGGGCAGGTCCTGCAGGACGATGTTGGACACCGGTCCCTCGCCCTGGCCGTAGAAGTCCGCCTTGCTCGCGGGGATCACCAGGTGACCACCGGAGACCGCGAGCTTCTGGTCCCGACGGATGATCGTGGACCAGCGGTCCTCGTCCACCGCGGTGCCCGTGAAGTCGTCCGAGCGGCCCGAGAAGCACATGACCGGACCGGCCTCGTTGACCTTGATGTTCACGTACTTGACCGTGTAGGCGCCACCGGCGTCGGTCACGCGGACCTGGAGCCGGTAGGTGCCCGCGGCCGTGTACGTGTGCGAGAACTCGGGACCGCCGTCGACGAACCCGCCGCCCAGCCCGTCGTCCCACGCGTACACCAGGTCGGACGCCTCGCCGTCGGGGTCGGTGCCCGTCGCGGTCGCGGTGACCGTCAGCGGGGCCGGACCGGCGAGCGTGGGCACGTCGAGCTCGACGTCGGGACGGATGTTGTCCGTCACGCCGCGCCCCTCGATGTCCATCCAGTTGACGTTGATGCCGCCCGAGAGCAGGACGAAGTACAGCGTCCCGCTGCCTTCCGGCACGTTCGTCAGCTGCGTCGACACGTCGCGGTAGACCTGCCAGTCGCCCGTGTTCGGCACGGTGATCCGGCCGATCTCGGGGCCGTCCGCCGCGTCCCAGCGCAGCGAGACCACGCCGTTCGCGTTGGGCGAGGCCACGCGCAGGCTGATCGCCTCGACGTTGGCCAGGCTCACGGGCTCGTGCGCCCACCAGTCACCGGGCTCGATGTAGCCCAGGTTCTGACCGCCGCCCGCGGAGTCCGAGGTGGTCTCCTTCTGGACGCCGGGGGTGCCGCCGGTGCCGATCGAGGTCTCACGACCCGTCGAGGTGTAGAACTCCGACTGGACGCGCTTGGGCTGGAGCACCTGCAGCGCGTTGCCCGTGAGGGGCACGCCGGCGTCGCCGCCGTCGTCCGTGTACGAGCCCTCGATGACCCAGAAGATGTTCGACTCGATGCCGTGCCCCTCGTCGCGAGCGGTCTGGAGCACGCCCTCGCAGCCGTACAGCTCTTCCATGGGGTGCGCGTGCGAGTCGTGGCCGAGCGAGGTGCGCAGCGCCACCGTGGAGCAGTCCACCTCGCCGTCGGGGTCGTCGACCGTGATCCGGTAGCGGACCTGGTCGCCCCACTCGAAGAACCCGCCGTTGTCCGGGAACTCGATCTTCACCACGGGCGCCTGGTTGCCGACGACGACCGTGACGTTCGCGACCGCGAGCTTGCCGTCGGAGTCGCTCACCGTGAGCTGCGCCGTGTACGAGCCGTTCTCGGTGTACGTATGGGTCGGGTTCGCCTGGGTCGAGGGCGCGGAGCCGTCGCCGAACGTCCACTGGAGCGAGATGGGCTCGCCCGCCGGGTGGCGGGTGCCCTCGGAGGAGAACTGGACCGTCAGGGGCGCGGAGCCGCTCGTCACGTCCGCCTGCGCGTGCGCGATGGGCGACGGGTCGCCCTGGACGTAGTTGACCTTGTAGACCGCGCTCGAGTCGTTGTTGCCGCCGAAGCCCGAGCCCCAGTCGATCACGTACAGCGCACCGTCGGGACCGAAGTCGAAGTCCATCGGACGGTCGAACCCGTTGGACGGGTCGAGCACGCCCGGCAGCACCCGGTTGATGTCGACGATCTGGTCACGCTTGTCGCCGTCGAGCTGGATCGAGAACATCGTGCCGTGGTTCCACTCGCCGAACAGCGCCTTGCCGTCCCAGTACGCGGGCCACTTCACGTCGGAGTCGAGCTCGGGGTCGAACTCGTACACGGGACCGCCCATGGGTGCGCCGCCGCCACCGATCTCGGGGAACTGCGGGTTGGCCGCGCCGGTGTACCAGATCTCGGCAGCAACGGCGGCCGGGAGCTTCTGGATGCCCGTGTTGTTGGGCGAGTCGTTGGTCGCGCCCGCCGCGCAGTCGAACGACGCACCGGACTGGCCGGTCGCGAAGTTGTAGTCGATGTAGGACGTGTTGGCGCCGGTGCAGTACGGCCAGCCGTAGAAGCCCGGCTCGCTCACGACGTTCCACTCGACCGCGCCACGAGGACCGCGGGCCGGGTCGGCCGCCCCCGAGTCGGGACCGTAGTCACCGACCAGGACGTTGCCCGAGGCCGGGTCGAGACCGATCCGGAACGGGTTGCGGAAGCCCATGGCGTAGATCTCGGGGCGCGTCCTGTCCGTGCCCGGGGCGAACATGTTGCCCTCGGGGACCGTGTACGTCCCGTCGTCCTGCGGCGTGATGCGCAGCACCTTGCCGCGCAGGTCGTTCGAGTTCGCCGACGAGCCCTGCGCGTCGAAGTTCTTGCGGCCGGGGCGCTCGTCGGTCGGGGTGAAGCCGCCCGACTCGAACGGGTTGGTGTTGTCCCCCGTGGCGAGGATCAGGTTGCCGTCCTCGTCGAAGATCATGTCCCCGCCCGCGTGGCAGCACGTGTCGCGCTGCGTCGTCACGGTCAGGAGCTTCTTCTCGCTCGCGAGGTCGAAGGTCTTGGACGCCGTGTCGTACGTGAAGCGCGAGATCCGGTTGTGCGGGCCGTCCGACCCGACGTTCGCGGGCGACCAGTAGGCGTAGAGCCAACCGTTCGCGGCGAAGTCCGGGTCGAGCACCAGGCCCAGCAGCCCGTCCTCGTTCGCCTGCGTCACGTTCAGCGTGAGCGCCGTCGAGGTGACGTTGGCGTCGTGGTCGATGCGGCGGACGCGCCCGTCACGCTCGGCGTAGAACACCGTCCCGTCGGGGGCGACGTCGAGCATCATCGGGTTGCTCGTGTCCTCGTCGAGCGCGACGCGCTCGAAGCTCGCGCTCTGCGTCGCGTTGCAGTCCGAGTCGACGACGCCCGCGGCGGTCTGGATGCCGCCCAGCAGGTGCTCGACGAAGTTCGGCTCGGTGTAGCTCGCCTGCGTGTGGCCGCCACCGGTGTACCAGGAGCGACCGCCCTCGTAGGTCTGGCACCAGGCGATCGGGTGGTCGGAGCCCATCTTGGCGCTGCCCGCGTCGTAGGACGTCTCGTCGAGGCTCGCGAGCACGTGCACCTTGTCGCGCGGGCTCGTGCGGAAGTTGTACCACTCGTCGTGCCGGTCCCACCGGGACGGCAGGTGCGCGGTCGAGGGGTGGACGCCGTCCTCGACCTTGATCGTGGCGTCCTGGTTCTGCGGGTGGCCGGAGAAGTAGGCGCCCACGAGGCCACCGTACCAGGGCCAGTCGTACTCGGTGTCGGACGCCGCGTGCACTCCCGCGTACCCGCCGCCGTTCGCGATGTACCGCTCGAACGAGGCCTGCTGCTCGGTGTTGAGCACGTCGCCGGTCGTCGAGAGCCAGATCACGACCTCGTACTGCGCGAGGTTCGCGTCGTTGAAGTCGGCGGCGTCCTCCGTGACGTCGACCGTGAAGCCGTTCTCGGTGCCGAGCTTCTCGATCGCCGTGATCCCGGCCGGGATCGCGTCGTGCCGGAACCCGGCGGTCTTGGAGAAGATCAGGGCGTCGAAGGGCGCCGCGGCGGCCTCCGGGGCTGCCGCGACGGACGCGGCGGGCTGGACGGAGCTGAGGGAGGCGCCCGGTGCAGCGGCGAATGCCGCCGCCCCGGTCGCCATGGACAGTGGGAGGGCCACCGCGGTAGCGGCGACGGCCGCGACCGTGCGCATCGTTGCGCGCGGTGCTCTCCAGAGCACGTTTCTCACCAAGGACTCCTTGTGATGATGGGACAAGGGTGCTGCGCTCCGGGGCGACGACGGCATCGGCCATGACCCGTCGTCGCCGGTGACGGACCTGCTCCGCCGGGCATCTCGCACCACGTTCCACGTGGCTCTCCCGCCGGTACGGCGGGACGGTCGGCCTCCTCTCAGATCTGCTGCCAGTCGCTGTCGGACGCAGCGCTGCGCTCGACGGCTTCGAGGATTCGCTGGACGGCCAGGCCGTCGGCGAAGGACGGGGTGGGCTGGGTGCCGGCCGCGACGTCGCGCACCAGGTCGACGGCCTGGTGCGTGAACGCGTGCTCGTAGCCGAGGCCGTGGCCCGCGGGCCACCAGCTCGCGATGTACGCGTGCTGCGGCTCGGTCACGACGATCCGCCGGAAGCCCGCGACCTGCGGGTCGTCGGACGCGTCGAAGAAGTGCAGGACGTTCATGTCCTCGAAGTCGAACGCCACCGAGCCGCGCGACCCGTTGATCTCGAGGCGGATCGCGTTCTTGCGGCCGTAGGCGAAGCGGGTGGCCTCGAAGACCCCCAGCCCGCCGCCCGTGAGCCGCGCGAGGAAGACCGCGGCGTCGTCGACCGTGACCGGGCCCTTCTCGGTTCCGGCGGTGCCGGACAGGCCCGAGAAGCCGGTCGCGATCGGGCGCTCGTCGACGAACGTCTCGAGGATCCCGGAGACTCCGGTGATCGACTCGCCCGTGATGAACTGCGCGAGGTCGATGATGTGCGCCCCGATGTCGCCGAGCGCCCCGGACCCCGCCTTGGTCTTGTCGAGCCGCCACGAGAGCGGCACGTTCTCGTCGGCGATCCAGTCCTGGAGGTACTGGGCGCGCACGTGGCGGACCGTGCCGATCCGGCCGTCGACGACGAGCTGGCGCGCGAGCTGGACCGCAGGGACCCGGCGGTAGGTGAAGCCCACCGTGGAGAGCACCCCGCGCTCGGCCGCCGCCTCGGCGGCGGCGACCATGAGCTCGGCCTCGGCGACCGTGTTGGCCAGCGGCTTCTCGCACAGCACGTGCTTGCCGGCCTCGAGCGCCGCGATCGCGATCTCGGCGTGCGTGTCGCCCGGGGTGCAGATGTCGACCAGGTCGACGTCGTCGCGTGCGACGAGCTTGCGCCAGTCGGTCTCGACGTCGTCCCAGCCCAGCTTGTCCGCGGCTGCCGTGACCGCCGTGGCGTTGCGACCTGCCAGCACGCGCATCTCGGGCGCGAGCGGCAGGCCGAAGAACCGCGGTGCGGTACGCCATCCCTGCGAGTGTGCAGCCCCCATGAACGAGTACCCGACCATGCCGATCCCGAGGGTCGGGCGACCGTCTTGCGCCATCTCAGGCACTTCCTTTCGTGGTGGACGTCACGGGCGGGCCGGGAG